>NZ_JARAMO010000036.1:0-27170 GCF_028807275.1 Mameliella sp. AT18 | reverse complement strand
GCGCGCCGCCAAAGGCGGTGCCGCGCCAGACCCGGCCGGTGACCAGCTGGAACGGCCGCGTGCTGATCTCGGCCCCCGCCGGCGCCACGCCGATGATGATCGATTCACCCCAGCCCTTGTGCGCGCATTCCAGCGCGGCGCGCATCACCTGTACGTTGCCGGTGGCGTCAAAGCTGTAGTCGGCGCCGCCCTTGGTCAGCTCGACCAGGTGCGCGACCAGATCGCCCTCGATCTTCGAGGGGTTCACGAAATCGGTCATGCCGAAGTGGCGCGCCATCTCTTCCTTGCCGTCGTTCAGGTCGACGCCGACGATCTGGTCGGCCCCGGCCATGCGCAGGCCCTGGATGACGTTCAACCCGATGCCGCCCAGGCCAAAGACAACCGCACGGCTGCCGATCTCGACCTTGGCGGTGTTGATCACCGCGCCGACGCCGGTGGTGACGCCGCAGCCGATGTAGCAGACCTTGTCGAAAGGTGCGTCCTTGCGGATCTTGGCCAGGGCGATTTCCGGCACGACCGTGTGGTTGGCGAAGGTCGAGCAGCCCATGTAGTGATGGATCGGCGTGCCATCCAGCATCTTGAACCGCGTGGTGCCGTCCGGCAGCAGCCCCTGCCCCTGAGTGGCCCGCACGCTCTGGCACAGGTTCGTCTTGGGGTTGAGGCAGTATTCGCACTCCCGGCACTCGGGCGTGTAAAGCGGGATGACGTGGTCACCCACCTCCAGGGTGGTCACCCCCTCGCCCACTTCGACCACCACGCCGGCGCCCTCGTGGCCCAGGATGGCGGGAAAGATGCCCTCGGGGTCGGCGCCCGAGCGGGTGAATTCGTCGGTGTGGCACAGGCCGGTGGCCTTGATCTCGACCAGGACCTCTCCCGCGCGGGGGCCATCCAGTTCGACTTCCATGATTTCCAAAGGCTTACCAGCCTCGACTGCCACAGCGGCACGCGTTCTCATCGTCTGTCCTCCTACGGCGCCGAGCAGTGATTTCCGGCGCCTCTTGCGGTGAAGTATTGATGAGCAGCCTGCGACAAAACAACCAATACAATGGTGGGTATACGGCTGCATGGACTCGATCCGCGCCCCCGGGCATAGTCCGGAAAAGGGAGGACAGAGACCATGAAAGCCCTTAGGATTTTCGCCGTTCTGGCCGTTTTCGGCCCGCTCGGCACCGCCCAGGCGGCCGATTTCTCGGACCCGACCTGGCCCTGCATTCAGCGTAAGGTTGAAAGAATGTCGATGGGCCTGATGTGGCCGATCATGCCCGACGAAAACGCCACCCCCGATGCGGCGGCGCAGGCGGACATCACCGAACTGGCCGAACTGCTGGCCCTGCGCCGGATCGAGGTGGCCGAGCTGGAAGACGAGGTGGCCGGTTTCGCCGCAACCTACAAGGGCGATCCGCAGATCCTCACCCGCGTCTTTGCCGAGGTCTTCGACACGCTGGCGCAGCGGCGCAGCCGGATCATCTCGGGCATCGGGGAATTCTCGCTCAGCCAGATCGAGCTGTCCGAAAAGATCGATTCGGACCGGGGCGAGATGGACCGGCTGCTGGCCGCCGAGACCCCGGATTTCGACCGGGTCGACGCGCTGGAGGAACAGATCGACTGGAACCAGACGATCTATACCGACCGCCAGCAATCCATCACCTACCTTTGCGAAACCCCGACCCTGCTGGAAAAGCGGCTCTATGCCATTGCCCGCCTGTTGCAGGCCCAGGTCCGCGAGGACGGCTGACACCGGCCCCTTGGACAAGCGGCCCCTGTTGGCATATATTGCCAATACCCCGCCACAGGAGCCTGACATGGCCACCCGCAACGTTGTCCTGACCGATCCGCAATCGCGCTTCATCGACGATCTTGTCGCCTCGGGGCGCTACCAGAACGCCTCCGAGGCGCTGCGCGCCGGGCTGCGCCTGCTGGAACGCGAAGAGATCGAGCTGCAGGACATGCGCGCCCGGCTGATGCGCGGCGTCGAACAGGCCCGCAACGGCGACCTGGCCGAGGGCACGGGCGAAGAGGTCCTGCGCCGCGCCTTCGACCTGTAGCCGCGCTTGCGCCCCTTTGTCCTCACCCGTCAGGCGGAAACCGCCCTGCAGGAGATCGCCCGCTGGACGGCTGAAACCTTCGGCCCCCGTCAGGCCCGGCGTTACGGGCAAGAGCTGATCGACGGCTGCACCGCGCTGGCCGATGGCCGCGCCCTGTCGCGCCCCTGCCGCAGGCTGATCGACCCCGCCCTGCCCGAGGATCTGCGCTTTGCCCGCGTCGGCCGGCATTTCATCGTCTTCATCGACGCGCCCGACCGGATCACCGTGGTCGACGTGCTGCACGTCCGCGCCGACCTGCCCCGCCGCCTGGCCGCGTTGGGGGACGACACGCCCTGACCGGCCCCGCGCGCGCAGATGTGAACGGGGGCAGACTTTCCGCTGCGTTCGCAGACAGGCCCGGTTGTGGCAGACTGCGCGCGGGAGGAACCACCATGAGACATGCCATCCTTGCGGCTGCCTGTATCGCGCTGCTGTCGTCCCCTGCCCCGGCGCAGGACAACCCGCTGACCGACAGTGCCAGCTGGCAGGACATGAAGATCGACGTGCTGGGCGAACGTCCGGTGTCCGACGCCCCTGCCCCATTCGCGGTGACGGCGCCCTACCGCGCCACGGATGCGGCGATGGTGCCGCTGGAGATCACCCAGACCGACGCCTCCGTTCCGATCAGCGCCGCCACCATCGTCATCGACGAGAACCCGGCCCCGGTCGCGGCGCGGCTGGAGTTTTCACCGGCGATGCTGCCGCTGGACTTCACGCTGAACCTGCGGGTGAACCAGTATTCCAACGTCCGCGTGATCGGCGAGACGCCGGAGGGCCTGTTCATGGCCGGGCGTTTCGTCAAGGCCTCGGGCGGCTGTTCGGCGCCGGCCGGGGGCGACGCGGCACAGGCGCTGGCGGTGATGGGCCAGATGCGGCTGGACATGGTCGACGGCGCGGCGCGGGTCTCGACCCCGCGGCGGACGGCGGAAATCATGATCCGGCACCCGATGTATTCCGGCCTGCAGCGCGACCAGGTCACGCAGCTGTTCATCTCGGCGCATTTCATCGACCACCTGGAGGTCTGGCAGGGCGACGAGATGCTGTTCAGCCTGGATGGCGGCATTTCCGTCTCCGAAGACCCGGTGTTCCGTTTTGCCTATACCGAGAACGGCGCGCCGACGCTGAAGGTCATCGCCACCGACACCGAGGGCAACAGCTTTAGCCGGGAATTGTCGAAACTGGCGGAGGGCTGACCCTCCGACACAGGATTGGGCGGCCGCCGCGCCGGGGGCGACCCGTTCGCCCCCCTGCCCTTCTCAGAAACAGACCAGTTCCGCCTCGACCTGGGCGCGGCGCATGTCGTCGACGATATGCGCCGCCGCGACAGAGCTGTTGAAGACCGCCATGCGTTCGCCGCCCACGCGGCGCATCGACAGCACGGTTTCCGCCTTCTCGTAGGCCTCGAAAGGCAGGATCGCGGCAATCTCGTCGATGGAACAGGCGCATTTCTCCAGCGCGACACGGGTCTGCCCGTTCACCGCCATGCAGGCAAAGATGTAATCCGCCCGCGCCACGGTGGGGTAGTCGTTCAGCCGCTGCGCGGCGCTTTGCGCCATAACGGCCCCCGGCAAGAGGGCCAGGATCAGCGCCAGCGCCTTCATTGCTCGACCCCCTCGAAACGCATCTCGGAACGGTACACCGTGTCGGTGTCCGGGCCGGAGGTCTCGGCGGTCAGCGAAAGATACCAGCCCGGCACGTCCTCGGACATGACGACACGCATTTCCAGCTCGCCAAAGCCCTTCATCCGCGCCCTGTTCGGATCCTCGGCAAAGGGATGCAGCCGCACGATGCGCACCGGCACGCTGCGGCCGTCGAACATGGCGGTGCCCTCTTCGACCTCGGCCGGGGCAACCAGCGCCTCCTTGACGCGGTTGCGGATGTAATAGGGGCTGCCGCCCGCCGCCTCGGCCATGTCGCGGATCACGCTTTCGTAGAAATACATGATCATCGGGTTGCCGACGCTGGCCGGGAAACGCCCCAGCCCGCGGTGCTTGTCCTGCTTGCGGAATTCCAGCTGGGCCAGCGGATCGTCCTGGGCACCCAGCGTCAGGGCGATGTCGCCGGTGTCGCGCTCTGCCGCCTCGGGCGCCAGCGCGTTGGTGACGGCGCGCGAATAGATCAGCGTCGCCTCGGCGCCGATCCCTTCCAGCGTGCCCTTGCGGAACAACAGCTCGTAATGCTCACCCGGCTCCACCGGCGTGGCCTGCACCGGGGCCGTGGCAAGGGCTGCGGCAATGCAGATCGCGGATAGAAGTTTCATGTGATGTGCCTCCCTGCGCCCAGAGTATTCCCCTGCGGCGCGCTGTCATGGCCGACTTTTGTCTGTGCCTGTTCTTGGGCCGGCTCCTGCGCCCCGCCCTCCAGCACCGGGCCCGGCGATTGCCAGCGGATCTTCCATTCGATCAGCGGCCGCAGCTTGGACAACTGCACCGGCTTGTGCATCACGGTAAAGCCCAGTTCCGCCCCCTGCCGCCGGATCTGTTCGCGCCGGTCGGCGGTGATGACGATGGCGGGCACATGCACGCCGGTTTCGCGCCGGATCTCGGCAATGGCGCGCACGCCGGTATCCTCGCCGTCCAGCTGGTAGTCCGCCAGCACGATGTCCGGCGCCAGCCCCATGTCCCGCACATGCACCAGCGCCTCCGCGGTCGAGGGCGCCGCCAGCACGCTGGCGCCCCAGTGTTCCAGTTTCTGCGTCATGGCGAACAGCACGTCCGGGTCGTTCTCGATCACCAGGATGATGCGCTCCAGCTCGACATCCGTATCCGCCGGCGCCACGGTGGCCGGCTCGACCGGGACACGGCGGCCCGGCACCCGGTCCAGCTCGATGCAGAACAGCGAACCGACCCCGGGTTTCGACCGCACCCACAGCCGATGCCCCAACAGCTTGCAGGCCCGGTCCACCACCGACAGGCCCAGCCCCACGCCGGAGGCGAGCGAGACGTTTTCCGCCCGGGCGAATTCCTCGAAGATGCGTTTCTGATCCTTCAGCCCGATGCCGATGCCCGTGTCCCAGACCTGCAGGATCACCTTTTTGCCTCGGCGGCGGCAGCCGACCAGCACCCGGCCCCCCGGTTCGGTGTACTGGATCGCGTTGACGACAAGGTTCTGGATCGAGCGCAGCAGGTAGACCGGATCGGAACAGACCAGAACGTCCGAGGGCACCACCGACAGGTGCACCTTCTTCTGTTCGGCCAGCGCGCTCTGGTCTTCGTAGATGCCCTGCATCAGCACGCCCAGGCTGATTTCGCTGGGGGTGACGGCGCTGGGATCGGCGCTTTCCAGGCGCGAGATGTCCAGCAGCGAATGCAACAGCTGTTCCGTCGACCCGAAAGCCCCGTACAGCCGTTCCACCGTGGCGGCGAATTCCGTGCCCCGCGTGCGTTCCTTGAGCGTCGCCAGCAACAGCTTGGCCGCGTTCACCGGCTGCAACAGGTCATGGCTGGCCGCCGCAAGGAACCGCGTCTTGGACGACACCGCCGCCTCGGCCCGTTCCTTGGCCAGGCGCAATTCCTCCTCCACCCGGGCCTTTTCCTCGTATTGCTCGGTCAGGCGGCGGTTTGCCTCGGTCAGTTCGGCGGTGCGCTCCTGCACCCGGTTTTCAAGGATTTCCGTGGCGCGGCTTTCCAGGGTCACGTCGGTCAGTTCCACGAGGAACCCGTCGTCGGGCAACCGGTTGACCTGCAGTTCCAGCACCCGGTCGGTGCCGTGGCGGATGCGCTTGCGCAGCCAGCCCTCGTGCTGCAGGTGCCGCCGCCAGGCCTCGACCCGCAGGTCGGCATCCTCGGCCACAAGCGAATGATTGCGCAGGAAATCCAGCAGCCGGGTCAGCGTCGTGCCCTTTTGCAGCAGCGTGAACGGCAGGCCCAGCAACTGCCGGAACTGCCGGTTGTACATCATCACCTCGCCCGAGGAGGAAAAGGTGCAGACGCCGGATGTCATGTCCTCGAAGGCGGCCTGGATATAGGCCGCCTGGCGGTCGATCAGATGTTCCTTTTCGGATCGGTTCTGCCGCACGATCGAGGTGATTTCCGTCAGCAGAAGCACCACGTTCGACGACGAGGTGCGCTGCTGGCTAAGCTGGTACCAGCGGTCGCCGCGCAGCTCGATCACCACCGACCGGACAGAGGCGCCGGTGCTGCCGCGGTCCTCGGGGGCGAAATTGCGGGTGATGCCGCGGTCGGTCGAGACCAGCGCGCGGCTTTGCATCATGTATTGCAGGTAATCTTCCAGCCGCAGCCCCTTGCGCACGCGAAAGGCCACGTCGGGCAGGAAGGTGCGGAACAGCACGTTGCAGATGTCCAGCCGCCCGCCGGTGAACAGGGCGAACCCCTCGCCCATCGCGGACAGCGCATCCTCCAGCGTGCGGCGGGCGCGCTCGCGGTCGTAGCGGACGCTCTCCAGCTCTGTCGCGGCGCGCTCCAGGTCGCGGGTTTTGGCCGCCACCTGCGCCTGCAGTTCGATGGCCGACTGAAAGGCACTGTAGGCCGAGACGCCGACATCGTTGCTGCGGTTGGCGCGGCGCATCAGCGCGTCGATGATCTTGGCCTGCCGGGCGATCTGTTCCTCGGGCGGGGCGTTTTCGTCGACCAGGCTCATCCCAGCGCCCTGCCCGCCGGGTCGAAGAAGGCGACGCCGACAAAGGTCTGGTTCATGTGAACCCCGCAATGCTGTTCGCCATAGGTGTTGAAGCCCAGCACCCTGTGCGCCCGGAACAGCGCCGAGGCCTCACCGCCCAGCTGTTTCTGCTCGATCTCCAGCTTGCGCAGCACGCAGTCGAAGCCAAGGATGAAATCCGGCGTCAGCCCGCCGGGGCCGGAGACGCTCAGCCCGGCCTCGAGCGTCTTGATGATCTCCGTGCCCTTGCCCAGGGTCAGCACCACCCCGTCGTCGATGGCGGCCAGAAAGGACAGCGCCTGCCCGTCCTTCACGCTGCTGATGGCGCGGACATAGTAATTCTGGTTGTAGCGCACCAGGATCGGGTTTTCGGCAAAGATCTGCGGCGACAGGTCCGCGACGCCGCAGCCCACCAGCCGGGCATATTCCTGCGCCGCCGGGGCGCCGTTGATCTCGTTGACCAGCCGTTCCTCGGGGTCGGCATCGGTGATCACCAGCTGCGTCTCGGTGGGCAGGAAATGGTCGAACCCGATGCCCTGGAACTGCAGGTCGGTTTCCAGCAGCATCAGCAGTGCCACGTTGCTGCGGAACTGCCCGTTGTGCAGGATCAGCGTTTCCCCGAACGACAGCCCGTCCCCGGCAGAGCCGCCAAAGACCGGCAGGTCGTCCAGCACCGTTTCCAGCGTCGAGATCAGCAGGTCTTCCTGTTTCGACAGCCCGTCCGACAGGACCAGCGCCAGCCGGTTCCAGCCGGCGGTGCGCTGGAACCGCACCGCGTGACGTTTCGCCTGCGCGGCGATCTCGGTGATCGAGATCGGCTTCAGCGGTTCGATCAGCAGCGAGGCACAGCGGAAATGTTCGCGCGGAAAGGCGATCAGCTGCAGCGCGCCGGTTTCATAGCCGCGCACGGTGATCTGCCCGGCGGTGGTGCAGCCAAAGACCGGCACGCCCTCCATCCGGCGGCTCAGCTCCTGCGCCATCACCGCGCGGTCGAAATTCTGCGGCATCAGCGCCAGCACGAAACAGGTGTCGCGCGGGTCGATGCAGGCCGAGGCCTCGCGCACCGCGGCGGCGGTGTCCGCCTGCGTCGAGGTGCCAACCCGCACATGGGCCGGTGAGATGTCTTCGTCCCGCATCCTACCGGCTCAGGAACGCCTGCGCCTCCGGGTCGGCCCCCATCGTGCCGGACGTCGCGTTTTCCATCATGACCGCGGCCTGGGTGCGGTTCTGCACCCCGAGGCGCCGCAACAACGCGGTGATATGCGCCTTGACCGTGGCTTCTGCCAGCGACAGTTCATAGGCGATCTGCTTGTTCGGCTTGCCGGCGCAGATCAGTTTCATGATGCGTTTCTGTTGCGGCGTCAGCTCGGCAAAGCGGGGGTTCATCTCGGCGGCATCGCAGGCGTCCGCGGGCTGCGGCGCCGATTGCAGGATGTCCTTGGGAAAGTATTTCCGCCCCGAGGCGATTTCCGTCAGCACAGAGGCCAGCACCTTGGCCGAGGCGTCCTTGGGCAGGAAGCCCGCCGCCCCCTCGCGCATCAGCGTGCGCACCAGTTCAACCGAGGCCAGCGAGGAAATCACCAGAATCGGCGTGCTGGCCATGCGGTCGCGCAGCTCCAGAAAGCCGGAAATCCCGGTCACGTCCGGCAATTTCAGGTCGAACATCACCAGGTCCGGTTCCAGCCCGCCTTTCAGCAGGGTCATCGCCTCTTTCAGCGTGCCGGCCTTCTGCACGGCGCAGTCCGCAAAGACGATGCCAAGGGCCGCGGCAAGCGCGTCACTATAGAGGGGATGGTCGTCGACGATCAGAACAGATGAGAAACATCCATCCGGCACGGTGGCCGTGTCATGGTACATTTGCCTTTCCTCCCAAGTCCGGAAAATACCCGAAGATCGCCCCTTGTCCATTTTTTCCGTGACGGCAACGGGTTTGCGCGGCGCCCCGCCGGGGCACCGCGCCGCCGCCCGGCCGAGGAGGGGATCAGGCCAGGGCGCCGTTCTGCTTGGCCACATGGGTGGCGATCAGGTCCATCAGCGGCGGCGACAGGCAGTCATAGGGCGTCAGGCCCAGTTCCGTCAGCCGCCCGCGGATCTCGTCCATGCGGTCGGGCGAGACCCCGGATTCGATGATCGACGAGACGAAGGCCGCGAATTCCGGCGCCGCCCAGCCGGTCTTGTCCGACAGTTCCGTGTGCACGAAGTCCAACCCGTGGAACGGGTGGCCGGTGTTCTCGATCCGGCCGTACATGTGCACGCCGCAGTCGCGGCAGGCATGGCGCTGGATCGCCGCGCTGGCGTCCACGATGTCCAGCTTGTCGGCGTTTTCCGTGACCTTGACCTGGTCGCGCCCGACCACCGCGATCTGGCTGAAAATCGCGCCGTCCGGCTTCCAGCACTTGGTGCAGCCGCAGACGTGGTTATGCGCGGTCTGGGCGCCGACCTCGACCTTGACCGGGTTGCTGGAACACTTGCAGGTCAGCGTGCCGCCGGCGAACCCGGGCGCCGTGGGCGGGATGCCGTTGTCCACCTGGGGGTGGATCTTCACATGGGTGTATTTCGGGGCGGGCGGGGCCGTGTCGCCACTGTCTCCGCCGCCAAAGAGCTTGTCGAGAATTGCCATTTTCCGTTCCTCCCTGTGATGACGGCATGAAAATGCCGCATCCTTCACAGCGTGAGGCACGAGGGGGCAAGTTGGCAATTCAGCCGATGGTATCGGCTTTGACGCGGGACTCAGCCGGGGCCGGCGCCACACTCCGGCGCCAGAAGCGGCGCATTCGCCGGATCCGCCATGCTGGCCCGCGCGCGCTCTGCCAGGTCGTCAAAGGCGCTGTCGATATAGTCGAGAAACCCCGCCTCGTTGGTCTGGTCGACCGGCGCGCGGGCGACGGCATGCATCATGAACAGGTCAAAGGCACAGAGGCCGCGCGGATTGGACTGCAGCAGCGCGCGCATGAATTCCGGTGAGCCCCAGCGCAGGCGCGACAGGTCGGTCGGGACCTCCTGCAGCTTGGACAGGAAACCGCCCTGCCGGTCGAATTGCAGCACGTCCATGCCGAAGGTGAAGGCCTGGAACAATTCCTCGATCAGGATCGAGCGATAAAAGGCCCGCGCCAGCGCATCCGCCGGGCGGTATCCCTCTTGCTGCACCATGATATGCGTGCCGGTGCCGCGCCGTCCGAAAAAGGTCTGCGCCATTCCGGGCGACAGGACCGCGTAGTGCCGCCCCCGCGGCAGGCCCAGCCCGTAGACCTCGTTCAGGCGGGCGATGTCGCGGGTCAGCGCGCCGTCGGGCGGATCGCCGGAATACAGCCGCAGCACCACGGTGCGCCCGGTGCCGCAGGCCCGCGCCGATGGCCCGGCATAGCGGCTGGGCAGCGGCTTGCCATGCACCTGGGCGGCAAGGTTGCCAAAGGCGGCGATCACCGCGCGCGTGTCCTCTGACGGCGGGTCCCCCACGATGCAGAGCGCGGCGCCGGCCAGGTCACGCCCATTGATATGAACGGGGATGTCCCGGCGCATCCGCCGGTCGCGCAATTCATACATCCAGCCCTTTTCCGCCAAAGCCAGGTAGGCGGCGCGATCCTCGGCGGCGGCGGCGCAGGTCATGGCCAGGAGGGCGGCAAGGATCAGGCGGACCAAGGGAAACTCCTTTTGCCCGGACGTAGGCCCGCGCCGGGACGCGTCCACGCCCCAGACGGCACAATCCGGGCAAATGCCTGTCAGGCAAGGTTTTCACGGATCTTGCCCCGGCTCGTCGGCCGGGGACCTTTGCCGTGGGTAAGGTCGCCCCCTCCCCTTGCGCAAAGCCGCACAGGCTCTCCCTGACGCGATCTGCCGGAAGAGCAGCGTCTACCGCCAGTTCCGGCGCTGGACCCTGGCGGGGCTCTGGGAGCAGATCATGGACGCCATGTCGCCACCCGTTACGACAAGACTGCGGAGAGCTTCCTCGGCGTCATAGACATCACGTCGATCAGGCTTTGGATCCGCCACTTGTCAACATGACCTGGGTCCCTTCCCCGCGGACAACCCGGGCCCTGCTCCGCGATTCGGTGCCTGATCCGCACCACGACTCGGCAGCCAGGGCGTGTCCCTGCCCCTCCGGATCCGAAAATTTCGAAAGATCCGGAGAAAATTCCAATTTACCTATGGTTTTCAACCCATTACACCGCACATTGCATGCTTTTCTTGAACTGCCACAATATCTAGCGACGACGCCAACACGCGCCAATTGCACGAAACTGTTGCCAAAAGCCCTTCAACTTGCGTAAAGAAACGGAAAACAAAGCTCTGACGAAAAAGAGCGTTCCTGACGAGGCGGCAAGACGGTGGCAGAGGTGTCCAAGCCCATTCACATCAACTCCCGTATCCGGGAGAACGCAGAGAGCCTGGCATCTGCGCTCGAACATCACATGCTCAAGAGCTTTGCTCCAGATGCCCGCAAGGAACTGCGCTTGTTCTCGGCAGGAGAAGCCGCCGACCTTTTGAACATTTCTGCCAGCTTCCTGCGCAAATTGCACTTCGAAAATCGCATCCCGGATGTCCACACCACTCCGGGCGGACGCCGGCATTATTCCGCGGCAGATCTGACGATCATTCGCAAGATGTTGGAAGATAACGCAAAATCCCCCGGCGCCTACCTCAAGGGCCGCCGCGAGGGCGACAAGGTCCAGGTGCTGTCCTTCCTCAACTTCAAAGGCGGCTCCGGCAAGACGACCTCCTCGATCCATACCGCGCAACGCCTCGCGCTAAAGGGCTATCGCGTCCTTGCGGTGGACATTGACCCGCAGGCTTCGTTGACGACCCTCTTCGGCTATCAACCAGAGGTTGATTTCCTGCATTCCGGGTCGATCTACGACGCGATCCGCTACGAAGACCCCCTGCCCTTCTCGCAGATCATCCAGCAGACCTATTTCACCGGGCTGGACCTCGCCCCCGGCGGCCTGATCCTGCAGGAGTTCGAGCACGAGACCCCCACCGCCCTGCGCAACAACATCCAGCCTCCCTTCTACGCCCGCATGGCCGCGGCCCTGCAAGAGGTCGAGGCCGATTACGACGTCATCATCTTCGATTGTCCGCCGCAGCTGGGCTATCTCACGATGTCGGCGCTCTGTGCTTCTACCGGGGTGCTCATCACCGTGGTGCCCAACATGCTGGACGTGGCCTCGATGTCGCAATTCCTGCAAATGAGCGCCGACCTGCTCGACGTGGTCTCTGGCGCGGGTGCGCGCATGGAGTTCGATTTCCTGCGCTTCCTCATCAACCGCTACGAGCCTTCGGACGGACCCCAGCAACAGGTTGTCGCCTTCCTGCGCCAGCTTTTCGGCGAAGAGGTCATGACCAACGCGATGCTGAAATCCACTGCGATTTCAGACGCAGGCCTGACACAGCAAACCATCTATGAGGTCGAGCGCAGCGCTTTTCACCGCAACACCTATGACCGCGCGGTCGATTCATTGAATGCTGTCAATGATGAGGTTGAGGCACTGATGCAAAAGGCATGGGGACGCTGATGGCACGCAAGGGAATTCTCTCCACCGATGCAAAGGCCACGCCGGCACGGAGAAACGCGGCAGAGCGGTTGATGCCCCGCGGCACCGTCGGCGCGCTGCAAAGCTCGCTGTCCAAGTTGCAGGAAAACGCGGTGCAGGACATCGACCCGGCCCTGATACACGACGCAGGCGTCGCGGACCGGCTTGGGACGGATGAAACCGCGGATGATTCCCTGCGCGAGTCCTTGCGTGTCTACGGACAACAGGTGCCGGTTCTCGTGCGCCCACGCGCCGATCAGCCGGGCCATTTCGACATCGTCTATGGCCGGAGGCGGGTCATCGCGCTCCGCGAACTGGGCCAGGCGGTCAAGGCCATGGTGCGGCACCTCGATGACAAGGCGCTTGTGCTGGCCCAGGGCCAGGAAAACACCGCCCGGCAGGATCTGTCCTTTATCGAAAAGGCCAGTTTCGCCGCGCAACTGGATGCGCTGGACTATGATCGACAGACCGTCGCCGACGCCCTGTCGATCGACCTGCCTATGGTCAGCCGGATGCTGAAAGTGGGCCGGGCTTTCGACGTCGAATTCCTGCGCCAAATCGGCTCGGCTCCGGGGATCGGGCGCGAACGCTGGCTGAAACTGGCAGAGGCCATGCAGAACGAGACCCTGCGCGAGCGGGTCGAGGCTCGGATGGAAACACTGGCTTATGTCGACGGGTCCGACGCACGTTTTGAACAAGTCCTGGCCTGGGCGACGGGTGCAAAGGCGCCAAAGGAAACCAAGGCGCCCCCCCTGCCCTCCCGCAAGATCACCGGCCCGGACGGCATCCCGCTGGCACGGGTCAAGCGATCCGACAAGGGCCTGACCATGACAACCACCGGGGATTTCGCCCTCTGGCTCGACAGCCATGCCGAAGCCTTGGTGAAAGAGCTTCACGACCGCTGGAAAAAAGACCGGTCGGAAGACTGAAGGCAACGAAACCGAGCAGACAAAGGAGGACGACGACAGGCAAAAGAAAAGCCCCCCAGGACGGATCCCGGAAGGCTCTCTCATTTCTCGCACTCTTGAGATAGCCCCTCAGCACTGACCCTGTCAACGCCACCGATTCGGTGGTGGGGTATTTTTTTGTCTTTCGCCAAGAAAATCATGACAGAACTGTCCCAAATCCATTTTGGGCAGCCGGTCGAGCCATGTGTTTCACACGACAAGTGGGCACTGCTGGACACGCTGACCTGTGCCGCGCGCCAATTCAATCTGAACCATCGGACGCTGACAGTGCTGCGCGCCCTGCTCACCTTTTACCCCGACCGTGAGCTCTCCGATGTGCCGGGCCTCGCAGTAGTCTACCCCTCCAACCGGACACTCTCACAGCGCCTGAACGGCATGCCGGAAAGCACCCTGCGCCGGCACCTGGCCACCCTCGTCCGCACCGGAATTGTCAGCAGACAAGACAGCGCCAACCGCAAGCGCTTTGCCCGATTTGGTGGGCTGGCCTTCGGCTTTGACCTCAGCCCGCTGGCACGCCTCGCGCCCCAGATCTACGAAGCTGCCGAAGAGGAACATCACAAGCAGCAAGAGATCGACAGCCTGCGCGCCCGGATTGCAGCAACGCGGCAGCGACTGATCGAGGGTGCCACGCTTATGCCCAACCATCCCTTGATGGAAGACAGCCGCCGGATCTTGCGCCGCAAAGTGGACGCGGAAACCCTGCGCGACGTTCTGGACAGCCTGGAAAACCATCTGGACAACACGCGGAAGATCGACGTGCCGACAGAGAGAATGAGCGCCAGGAACAGTGAAAATGAGCGGCACATACAGACTACAGATAAATCCGAATCTGTATGTACTACGGCTCCTGTCTGTGAGGCCGAGGACATCGCCTTGGATGATGTCACGCTCTCTTGCAAGGAATACCGCGACTTCCTGCCGAACGCCCCTAGGAGCTGGAGCGATCTTCTGAGAGTGGCTTACACGCTTTATCCCATGATGGGTATCGATCGCTCGACCTTTGAAGAGGCTCGGGAAAAGATCGGTCCGAACGGTGTCTCCGTGGCTATACTCTGTATGCTTGAGAAAATAGCGGACATCCGGAAACCGGGTGCTTATCTCCGTGGTCTCAGCAAACGGGCAGATCAGGGTAAATTGAACCTTCGAGCCATGATCAAAGCAGCGGGTCCTCGGAAATTGTCAGCTGACAATTTTGCCTGAAACCAGGGCGATCATCGATACCGTAAACTCGGAACGGATGCCGGCATCGACCAACGACCGTTTAACCAGCCGCACAACGTGGTTGTCGGAAAGCCGCGCATCACGCGCCTGTTTTCCGTCACCGGAGCAACAATCAAAGACAGGGCCCGCGCCGATCCGGAAATCGTGCAGCCATTATTCCAGTGCATGCAATAGGCAGGATTGTCCCTTAGAGCCGCAGCCTGAACAGATCGCGGGGCAGGGTGGCCACCATCGCGATGGATATCTTCCACCAGGATTGCAGCCTTATGCACCGGCGGACGTGTTTGCCTGCGCTTGATCCCGGCCAGCAGCGTAGCGATGTGCCAGTTCTTGCGATCCAGGGTGAACCCGCGCTGCGTGTAGTTCCAGGAGAGACCAGACAGACGACGGTCTATTGTCGAAACGGAAAGGGCAGAGCAGGGGCCCGGTCCGGACGCCAGGTCCGCAAGATAAAATCCGGTCATTTCCGGTGACGGAGGCAGCGGCTGCGTGAGCGCGGCGTCCGGAAGTTGCGGACCGCCAACGAGATCCTGACGAAGGCGAGCGCGTATTTCGCCCAGGCGGACCTCGACCGAGCACCAGCATCGCCACGATAGACGAAATCACACGCCAATCGAGGAAACTGCAATGAAACAGTATGTTGGACTGGATGTATCGCAGAAAGAGACTTCCGTCGGTGTAGTGGATGAGAACGACCGGCTCACCTATCAGGGTCGCGTGGCCTCCGGCCCCGGCGCCTTGGCCCCGCTGTTGGGGAAGAAGGCGCCGAACGCCGAACGCATCGGCTTTGAGACCGGTAGCATGTAAAGCTGGCCGTGGCATGAACTCCGGCGGATCGGCCTGGGGGTGGTTTGCCTCGACGCCCGCCACGCTGATGCCGCATACTCGGTGCGGATGAATAAAAGCGACGAGAATGGCGCTCGCGGGCTCGCTGAACTGGTCCGGATCGGTTGGTGTCGAGAGGTCGCGGTAAAGAGCGACCTGCATGATCGACGCTTGACCCGACCCTGAGACTGCAAGCCTGACACCAAGCCTGTGATGTCCCGCCGGGACGGTGGTTGCGGGCACCTCGTTCAATCGGCACCCGACCCGAACACCAACATGAGGCCATGACCTCGAAAAGGACCATTACCCCGGAATTGAAAAAGAAACAGGCTTGACGAAGAA
Source organism: Mameliella sp. AT18 (assembly GCF_028807275.1). Lineage (NCBI taxonomy): Bacteria > Pseudomonadati > Pseudomonadota > Alphaproteobacteria > Rhodobacterales > Roseobacteraceae > Antarctobacter > Mameliella sp. AT18. The sequence continues at coordinate 11,585 of NZ_JARAMO010000036.1, read as the reverse complement.
CCGCAATTAAAGGGTCGATTGACAAAGACGGGCGCGATCGCACCCGAAACCGAGAGTCTGCTGAAAGGCGGCTGGTTGCCGAAGGTTCTTCGCCGCCACGATCTGGCAGCACTCGACGGTGCGGAAGGGCAGGGGGGCGTCTGCGCCCGATTTCAACGCCGAGCAGCCGAAGACGTTGACTTTCCCGCCTTCCTTACAACGGACGTCCCGGGCAATAAGGCGTCGATGATGGTTGAGGCGTGATTTGCGCCATCCGAGGGCGAAAATTCGCGAAAGCGGTCTGGTATCGACCTTCGACAACACTGTGTGTGTGTGAAGTGACGTCTCCAGAACGCTAGATGCGTGGCATGGTAGAGAAGGCAGGGGCAGGGGCTCAGAGACCGGCGGCCTTGGTCAGGTTCACGCGGAACCGGTCCCTCCTGCGTTGGTAGCGGCGGGTCATCTCGGTCGAAGCGTGTCCGAGTTGCCTCTGGACATAGCGTTCGTCGACTTCGGCCGAACTGGCGAGGCCGGCACGCAGAGAGTGACCAGAGAATAGCGCCAGGCGCTCCTTTTCTGGCAGCTCGGATCGGATGCCGGCGTCCAGGACCGTGCGCTTGATCAGGCGTGCGACATGCTTGTCGTTGAGCCTCGTTTCTGAGGCCCTATTCCCGTCCCGCGAGGTGCCGACGAAGACCGGCCCGAAGTCGATCTTGGCGAAGTGCAGCCATTGCTCGAGCGCATGTACGGGGCAGGTCTGATCTTTCGAGCCGCGGCCGATCTCGACTTCGCGCCAGCCGGTCTTGGCATTGAGGGTGAGCAGGGCACCCTTGTCGAATATCTCAACCCAACCGCCGGAATCCGGTGTGTCGTCTTTGTTCACGTCGAGGCTGACGATTTCCGAGCGGCGCAGACCTCCGGCGTAGCCGAGCAGCAGGATCGCGCGATCCCGCAGCCCGCGCAGATCATAGGGCAGGGTGGCGACCATCGCGAGGATGTCCTCGGCCAGGATGGCTTCCTTCTGAACCGGCGGTCGCGCATGCTTGCGCTTGATTCCGGCCAGCACAGTGGCGATGTGACGGTTCTTGCGATCCAGGGAAAAGCCGCGCTGCGCGTAGTTCCAGGCGAGACCGGACAAGCGGCGGTCGATGGTTGAGACGGAGAGGGCAGGGGAGCGCCCAGAACCGGACGCTAGATCCGCGAGGTAAAGCCCGATCATCTCGGGTGACGGCGGCAGCGGCTCCGCGCCCTTCATCCGGCACCAGCGCGCGAAGTGAGCCCAGTCCTTCGCATAAGCCTTCAGCGTGTTGTCCGAGGCCGCGGCGCGCGCATAGTCACGGGCGGTATCGACCAGGTGATCCAGCGTACCGGACCCCGCGACATGGGAGGGCAAGGCGAGGTCATCGTTTTCCTCTTGATCCCTCTCGTCTCCGTCGTTGCGTTGGCTCATCTCAAGAATGCTCCGAGAAGTGCGCGTTCGAGTGCAACGAGAGGCAGCGCATTTGGAGGCATCTTTCCAACAAATGACGTAGCTGAGCATAAGTCAGCTCATCAGAGTGCGCTGACGTCGGTTTCTCGGTCCCTGAGGGCATTTTCCACTGAATCCGGCGGTGAAATTGAACTGTTTTCGAGCATATCTCTTCATGTCCGATAATGCAAACTTATTGGACATGGTAGAGATCACCAAAGCGGGGCGGTTTGTGTGCTATTTTCTGGCAAAAAGCGCCGCCGTGGGTTAGGCTCCAAGCATGACTTTTGCCCGAACCGACGCATTGGACGACGCCGAGACGATAGCCCGCATGCCGTCATGGGTCACCTCTGCGCGCGCCGAAACCCTTGAGGATGTGGCCTTTTTGTCGGGGGCAGCACTCGGCCATCTCCATCTTGTGCTGAGACACGAGGATGTCCCCCAGACCTTGCTCCGGGCACGGCTGGCGCTGCGCACGGCGGAGGCGTGTGTGACGCACCAGGGACGCCAGGAACGAGCGTCGGAGCTGCGTGATGCGGTGGCATTCTTGCAGCCCGGCGACAGCCCCGGACCGGCGGGAGAGGTCTGTCTGTCCTGGCAGTGCGCGGTCGAACGACCAGTTTCGACCAAGGCGCTGCATCGGGCGTTGCCTAATGTTGAAGTGGAGCAGATCGCAACGTGGCTGGATGTGGGGCAGGGAGCGCCGGTCCCGCGTGCCGCGGCCGTATTCCAAGCCGTGATCGAGGATCGCCCGCGGGATGCCGCTACGGCGTTGATCTTGGCTGACGCGGCTTTGGCACAAGGGCTCGGATGGTCTTATGTCCTGCCGCTTCTGGCGCTCGGTCTGAGTCGTGCCGATCTGCGGAAGAGCGGCGCAGACCTGCAACTGGCCTGTCATCGGGCGATTGCGGCGGCGGCGACCGAAGCGACCCGAGAGGCCACTGATCTTGCCCGCCGTGTGGCGCGCTTGAAGGAGGTCGCGCCGAAGCTCCGGGCGAAGGGATCCGATGAGGCTTTGGTACTGTTCCTGAGCCGAGACGTGGTAGCGCCGGCGTCGCTCATCTCGCTGCGTTCCGATCGCGCGGCACGTCGGTTCTGCGACCGGCTGGTTGAGTTGGGCGCCGTGCGTGAGCTGACCGGGCGCGACACCTTCCGGCTTTATGGGGTCTGACCGATGGCCAAGGATCACTCCGAAGCCGATCTGGACCGAGAGTTGACTGACCTTCCCGCCGACCTGCGCTGGCGGGAATGGATGCGCCGGATCGAGGCGGTGCTCTTCGCGTCCGCCTCGCCAGTACCGCGCGAGGATCTGGCCCGGGTGGTGGGGCAGGGGGCCTCGGTCGATCTGCTGATCGAGGACCTTGCAGCCGATCTCGAAGGCCGGTCCTTCGAGCTCGCGAAGGTCGCTGGCGGATGGCTGTTGCGGACGCGGTCGGCCTATGCGCCGGCGATCCGGGCGGCCGCCGATGTGGGCGAGCAGGATCTCGATCTGCGCGAGTACGACGTCGCTGTGCTGGCGGCCATCGCCTATCACCAGCCGATCACCCGCGACGGACTCAAGGACATCTTCGGCAAGGAGATCAGCCGGGACTTGATCGGGCGGCTGCATGCACGCGGTCTCATCGGCACGGGACCACGATCCCCACGACGCGGGGCGCCCTACACCTACGTGACGACGGATCAGTTCCTCACGGCGTTCGATCTGGAGTCGCTCCGGGACTTGCCGGATCGGGAGCAATTGGAAGACGCGGGATTGGCGGAAGGATGATGCTTGTGCGTCGTGCCATTCGTCCTATCGCTCAAATCTGCCCCATCTGTGAGTTATAGAATGGCATCCTATAACTCATGACGGACTCGGGGTAGAGGGTTGGCGGACCGGTGGTCAAAGCCGAGCGGTGTTCGAATCGACAAGACGGTCGCAGTCAGGGCGTGTTGATTTCGGCTTCCAGCCCTGCGATTGCGCTCATCACGTCATCAAAGCTCGGCGCGTCGCCCATGATCATCTCGCGCATCCCGGCGTAGTCCCGACGGAGGGCTGCCTCGAGCTTCTCATTTGGAAGCAGGCGCAGTGATCCTGGCTTCGCGTCTTCGTATCTTGCCCACGCCGCCTTGAAGAACACCGACTTGTGGTGACCGACCTCGTCGAGGAGGTCGATGTCGGCCAGCGCGCGCGTCTTGGCATCATGCCCGATCAGCTGGGCCATGTCGTAGTAGTGACGGGACATTCGGTCGGCGAGTGGTTTCTTCGCATCCTGATGGAAGAGCATATGGAGGATCGTCGCTTTCTCCCAGAAGGTTCGTTCGATCCCGAGAGTTTGGACATCGACGGCATTCAATCCGGGGAGATCAGGAAAGGCTTTTTGGACGTAAGTCACAATTGGCCGTTGTTCAGCCGGGAGCTGTGCCCCACGCGCTCCGAATTCGAACCGAATGACCGGCTGGATGTAGCTGTCACTGTCGGCACGTAGCGAGGGATAGGCGAACAGCACGGTTTGTGGGTCGTCTTCATCAATCGTGAGGGAGAAGGGCAGTTCGAGGCTTGCGGAGAAAACCGCGTTGATCTCATCAAGCAAGGGTCCCGCGACAGTGGCCTCGGCGGCATCCTGAAGATCTTGCAGCAGAGATTTGCGTTTGCCGCTAGAAAGGTCAGGGTTCTCTGGATCGCGATCTCCCTCAAACCCGAGTTGGGTGCGGTCGAGCGATAGATCCACATCCTCGGAAAACCGGTGGATCACGTCGTAAGCCTTCGAAAGCGACGTGCCTCCCTTGAAGATCAGGTGATCGCCAAAGGAGGGCAGGGCGAAGAGATGGTGGAGCGACCAGCAGACCCAGAAGTCCTTCTCAACAATCGCCTTGGCAAAGCCAAGTTCTGCCGCGGCTTGTCCAAAGGCTTCGTCACGATGCTCAGGTGTATCGTTCGCGAACCGATCCATGCTCAGGCGCGTGCCACGATCTGCTGGACGACCGGATGCATCCAGGCTGGGGCATTTCGGCTTTGCTTTGCGAGCTGCGCCCGATCCCTGGCATCCAGCGAGCGGGCAATCTTGCCGATCACCTGATCGTCGACACGATCCTTGCCAACATAGCGGAGCGCCTGGAAAACAGTGCCTGTCTTCGACCCAGCCCCGACCAGCGTCTTCGGAGAGGCATTGCGGAACTGGATCACCTGCCGCCCGACCGTCTTCGTTCGGGTAGGCCCGTCGGTCATGTAGGTCGGATTAGACGGGACCTGGGTGGACAGGCCGAGCTGGTTCGCCGCCATGGCAGGGGAGGGTTGCAGAACCTGGTTGTCCTTCCGGGCAACAGCGCGCGCGATGTCATCGGCGGATGGCGCCAATAGTCCGAAGCGCGGGCTGAGCCTGGGATAATCGTAGAGCCCACGTGTCAGCCGCCGGATCACACCTTGATCGGCCAGGCGCGATAACGCCTGATCCACGCTTGCGCGCGACCCGATATCGAGGAAGTCCGAAGGTGCGAAGATGGCGCCTCGGCCCTTCCCTAGGATGCGTTGCTTGATTTTCGACGTGATCATGGTTCAACTCCATGTCAGAAAATATGGTATGTTTTTCTGAGCGTCAAGTGGAGCGGTTTCGGTGAAAATTCGGCACAACGGGCGGAAGCAGTCTTTCACTGCATGAGCGTTTGCGCCTGGCGCGACCAGCGATAGCTGACATTCAGTAACGGCTTTACCGTTGTACGGAGCTGCATAGGCCCATCACTGATTCAGTGTTCGCAAATTGTTCTGATTTCGCTTGACCGAGATTTCAACGCAACATATTTGTTGTGTCATGGCTTTAATGTACGATTCGTCCACAGGCTACCTTGCTCCCGGCGTCCATACAGTGACGTGGGATGAATTGGTCGCTTTATGTTCGGTCAACCAACACCGAACGCGCCTGGTTGGCGGCCTCAAAAGTGCCGCCCTTAACCTCAGGGGAGCAGGCTGCACTTTGTTGCTTCTGGATGGAAGTTTCGTGTCTGAGAAGGACTTACCAAACGACTATGACGGCGCTTGGAGCCCAGTTGGTATGAACCCTAACCTTGTAGATCCGGTGCTGCTCGATTTCTCGCCCCCCGGACGCGCCGCAATGAAAGCTAAGTACGGCGGAGAATTGTTCCTTGAGAGCCTGCCCGCCGCACCCGGTGTGCTTTTTCGTGACTTTTTTCAATCCGACAGAAGTGGAAACGCCAAAGGAATACTGTCTCTAGACCTAGGGAGCATCAAATGATCACCAATGAGCGCCAATACAAAATTACTCGAGCAAATGCCGAGAAGTTTAAGGCTGCGATTGATGGCTTTGATGTCGCAGAGAGAGAGAAGGCCGGCATACACCCGACCTTTATTGAGGCCGAACTTAGTGGTTTGAATAGCCAACTGGTCGACCTTGAAGAAGAAATCCGAGCATATGAGGATCTGCAGTCAATGCAAGCTCCCGTAATTAGGGTGGAGCGGATTGAAGACCTAGCCGAGGGCTTGATTGCAGCAAGAATTGCTTCCGGTCTCTCTCAGCGTGAACTTGCGGAGAGGATGGGACTCAAACCTCAGCAGATCCAACGCTATGAATCGGATAAGTACTCTAGTGCAAGCCTAGCCAGAATTGTTGAAGTAACAGAAGCACTCAATATTGAACTTAGAAACGAAATACTGGTTCCTTACCAACCTGATGGTTTCGAAGGAGTTTTGCAGAAGTTATCTCAGGTAGGCTTGGACGCAGCTTTCCTAAGGTCTAAGCTTCTGAGCTCAGCGGATGAAAGCAGGTTTAGCGCTATTACCGATGGGTTGCCGCAAGAGGCGCCAACGGTTGTTGATCGCTCGATAGAGGCGATTTCGAGAGTCTATGGTTGGGCCAAAGACCAACTTTTCTCGGCACATCCCTTGAGTGTGCCAGCAATAGCTGGAGCGCAAGCAAGGTTCAAAATGCCAGCAAAGCGAGACGCTGATCAAACAGCTCTTTATGCGACATATGCCAATTATCTGGCTCGACTTGTGTTGAATGCGACGCCGGTAATTGAAGGCCCAGCGGTACCTGATGAGCCGGAGGAATTTCTGAGGTTGTTCCACGAACACTATGAAGAGTTTGGTTTCCGAGACTTGCTAAACTTTTCTTGGGATTTGGGTATCCCAGTGGTGCCATTGCGAGACGGGGGGCAATTTCACGGAGCATGTTGGAGAATATCAGGCAGAAATGTCATTGTAATGAAACAAAAGACTCCACATGCAAGTCGATGGATATTCGACTTACTGCATGAGCTTTACCATGCCTCTCAGAGGCCTGAAGAGACTGACTTCGTGATTCTGGAGGCCGCCGAAACCTCTGAAGAGCGCCGAAGCTCGGATGAGGAGGTGAGAGCAAGTCAATTTGCCGGCGAGGTTGGTCTTTCCGGCCAGGCGGAGGAGCTGACAGCGATTATCGTCGATAGGAGCCGTGGCGACATTAGAAGGGTCAAATCCGTCGTTGCGCGGTTGGCCGAAGAGAGGGGCGTGGACGTTGGATTGCTCGCAAACTACCTAGCATTTCGCCTTCAGATGCAAGGGATCAGCTGGTGGGGGGCTGCGGCAAACCTCCAGCGTGATGGCGAAGATCCTTGGATGATCGCCAGGGATGTGTTTTGCGAACGGTTTTCTTTTGCAGGCATTGACGACGTCGATGGTTCAATTTTGCAAAGAGCACTTGAGAGGAATTAAGTATGAAACCGTTGGTCGAACTCAAACCCCTCAAGATCAGCTGCACGGATAGCGACTGCGATAACGATCTTCATTGCTTCAAAGCGACGCGACAGATGGGGCGCGAGGAACGTGGAAGTTGCCGTTCTTGCGGTGCCAAATTGATCGATTGGCAGCGCCTGCATAGAAGATCGATCGAAGATGTTGAGTTTACGTTCGAGGCGCTACACAACGAAAAAATCAGGCATCATTTCTTCCACGTTGAAATTGATCAACGTGCAAAAAACTACGCCAAGAGAAAAGGTTGGTTGGAGCTTCGAGAGGCAGTCGAAACGCGGATCAGAAAGTATGTCGCAAAGTCAGGGAATCCGCGTGACGGACGGCAAACGCCGTTTGAGGGCAACCCCATCTATTATGCGCAACATGCTACTGCGACGTGCTGCAGAACGTGTCTTAACTACTGGCACGACATTTCCAAGGACCACGATTTGACCGATGACGAGGTCGATTATTGCGCGGACCTGATTGAGATGTACCTTCGAGAGCGTCTGGACGACGTCCAAGATGGGCCGCAGCATGTCCCCCCAATCCGATCGAAGACTATGCGCTAGGAGGTTGGAACGTGGTCAGAGGCGTAATCAATACCGGCCAACAGGCAGAGCATCTGCGCCAGAAATCGGTCAACGCATCTGAACGGAGTGTGCTGCTTTCCAGGCTAAGCGGCTCCGACCAAGAACCTGACCTGACTGTTCCGACAAACTGCGAAGGCTTCGGTCGAATTCGTCACTTCAAAACCTCGACGGCTCCCAACTGGCCATCCAACCCACTACCAATCCTGCCGGCTGCGAAGGCGTTGGGGCTTGCAGACGGCCAGACCACCATGGAAGCGCAAGTCTATCAAAACGCGGCTTGTCCTTGGCGATGCTGGTACTGTTTCGTTCCTTATCCGCTGTTAAGCGCCAACCCAAAAAAGTCGAAGTGGTTTACAGTCTCTGAGCTAGTAGACCTATTTGAGAACGAGCCGGATGGCTGTCCGAGCGTGATTGATCTATCCGGCGGATCGCCGGACTTGATCCCTGAATGGCCCGTTTGGATGATGGAAGAGTTGGAGGCTAGAGGGCTCGATCAGCAGACGTTTCTTTGGTCAGATGACAATCTTAGCACTGATTGGCTTTTCACTAAGCTTTCGAATGCGCAGCTGGAGCGAATGCAGTCTTACAAGAATTACGGTCGGGTTTGCTGCTTCAAGGGTATCGATGAAAGGTCATTTGCGTTTAACACAAATGCAGAGCCAAGCGGCTTTGAGTTCCAGTTACACGTAATGGATAGGCTGCTGGATCTCGATCTCGACGTCTATGGCTACATCACGCTTACTGACCCATCGTCTGACAACATCGATTGTCGGATGAGCGCCTTCTTCGACCGTTTGCAGACCATTCATGAATTCCTACCACTTCGCATAGTCCCACTGCAGATTGGCGTCTATGGTCCAGTGGAGCCGAGGATGAATGACGAGTTTGATGCCAGTCTTGCTGTACAAGAAGTGGCAATCCAGCACTGGAACGTGGAGATCGAAAAAAGGTTTTCACTCGAAGACCGTCACCGGCCGATCACGGACGTCAGCTTGCGGAGGTCTCAGGCATGAAACACGCGCCGATCGATCTCTGGTCGTTCGAAAGTAGGGTAGAGTTCTGGCTACTGAAGTCGCTATCGGCGGGCGTCACTAGCTTCTCAAGTCTGCTTGCCGAACTCCCCGGAGTGTACCCCACCGCCGCAATGGCGGGAATTCGTCGTCTCGTCAAAAGTGGGCGCATTTCAGTCGAGTTGGGCCGAAAGCTAGCTCTCCAAGCACGTGCCGCATCAAACCCCACTTCAACTTATGCCGAACTTCCACCACCGCATCCGTTGGATTTTGAGTGGAGATTCAACCAGGAGACTTCTGAAGCACTCGCTTCTCGAGCTATGATTCCCAGTGCACGACGTTTTGGAAGGACGCTTTGCCTTGGCGTCCCGACAGTCGCCTTGGCCGCAATCAAGCTAGGTTTGGGTCAACACGCCGACTTCTTGGGAGAAGACAATGAGATTTCAACGGCTGTAAGCGAGCATGCACGAAGACGGGCTAGCTCGCTCTCAACACATTTCGGACCGAGCCGGCCTTTTCCGGCGTCCTACGCGAGTGTGGTTCTAGATCCTCCTTGGTATGATGATTGCCTTAACGAGATGATTCCGCTGGCGGCTTCTGCTTGCCACCACGATGGTACCGTATTCATGGTCGCTGCCCCATTGGGGTCTAGGAGATCGGCGATCGATCATCGCGCCAATCTGCTGTCCATTGCTGAACAGTGCGGTCTGGTTCTAACAGATCAAGTTCCGGGATTCGCAAGGTATCAGACCCCTTTCTTTGAGGCTAACGCTTTGAAAGCCGCTGGGTTAGCAGTACCCGGGGACTGGAGGACAGCCGACTTGCTCGAGTTCCGAAAAGTCGGTGTTGCGAGACACTTGCCTCTGAACTCTCGAACAAGGCTTCGCCCTTGGCACGAGGTATCAGTTGGTCGAATGCGTCTATTGATAGACGTGTCCGAACCAGATGAGCACGGTGGTGATGTCACACTGTCAAGCATCGTATCGGGTGACGTTTTGCCTACGGTGAGCCGGCGCGACGAGCGGAGGACGCGGGCAAACGTTTGGACGTCTGGCAACCGCATTTTTTGGTGCAACAGGCCAAATGAGTTAGTTGCTTCGCTCGAAGGAGACCTGTTGGCGCTTCCAGAATTCTATGACCGCGATCCGTGTCGACCCTACCATCACCGAAAATTCCAACGGTACGCTACGTTGAAGTTTCACCTCCAAAAACTCTCCGCTAAAGAGCTGCAGGAAGAGAAGGAACACTTTGGTGGGAACAGTGTCGCGGCGCGAAGAATTGCTACAAGAACTCATGGCAAGGCTGCGGTCGCACAACTATTGGGGTCCGCTCATAGCGGAGATTCTTTGCAGCCGCTTGGATAGCAAGTTGCACGTAGCGATCTTTTCAGAACCGTTCTTGTCGTTCCTCAAAGCAGGACAAAAGACAGTCGATACGCGCTTGTCCTCTGTAAGGTGTGCTCCCTACGGCTATGTATCCCCGGGTGACCTGGTTCTTGTGAAAGAAAACTCTGGGCCGATCACCGCGGTAACGAGAGTCTCCTATACCGAGTATTTTGCCACGGCGTATCATTCCCTGGATGTAATCCGAGCCGACTACGGAACAAGGATTTTGGCTGGAGACGATTTCTGGCGATCAAAGCAGAATGCTAGGTTCGCTTCTGTAATTCATGTCGAGCAAACAACCGGATTTGCACCGATCGAATTTGCAAAAACCGACAGACGAGGTTGGGTCGCACTGGATGACGACCAGTTGGAGTTCGCATTTTGACGGGCAGAATAATTCTTGTTTTCTCTGGGCAAATAGGGAGTGGCAAGAGCTCGCTTGCAAAAGCTATCAGCGACGAATTCGGTTTCCCGCGAATAAGCTTTGGTGGCTATGTCAGGCATCTAGTTGTGCAGTCTGGAGGAAACGAGGGTGACAGAAAAGCACTTCAAGACGAGGGCGAAAGACAGGTAAGAAGAGATCCAAGGGCCTTCCTGTTGGCGACACTCGACCATCATGATGTAGACGATGCAGCCTCCTTTGTTATCGAAGGTTTGAGACACGTTTCGATCCTGAACGAGATGCGCAAGCTCTTCGGCGCTGATCTTTTTCACATTCATTTGGCAGCTGACAAACACATCGCCTTCGAGCGTGCGGTAGCGCGCGGAGACGACCCAAATATTGTAGCGTGCGCGTTGCAACACTCTGTCGAGGCCGACGTGGCGATAGCATTGCTTGAAACAGCGGATGTGGTGCTTCCTGCTTCTGAGTCTCAATCCGAACTAATCGCGCAGGTAATTTCGGTGGTTGAACAAAGGTTCTGACCGCCAACAAAGCTCAAGAGTAGGCCGCCCTCGGTGCCAGATTGGCCTCAGATTCGCCGCGGCAACCTACCTCCCTTATGACCTGAGCCGCTTGGCGAAACGGCTCGCTCAATATCCTTTCGGGCCGGACTGAGCCTATTCTGCGAGCGCCGAAGAATTGGATTTTCGCAGGAGACTGCGGCTATCAAAAGTTCTCGATCTTTAATATTTCTTTGATTTCCTTTGCGCGTTCCGCCAGGGGAGAGTTGGTCTGGTAGACACTTTCGATGAAGTCTTGAGCCCATTGTAGTAGGTCTTTCAGGCGCTCTGGCGGATCTGGTCGATAGGCTTTGTTGGCGTGGATGATATTGTTCCTGATCGTTCTAAGTTGTCTGTAGCAATTTTCGAACACCGACTTCTCGTGGTCGAACTCGATATCAACGTAGCGATAGTCTTCGATGTTTCCGTCGTAGCGGCCGGGAATTCCGATCGCCTTTAACTCGTCGAACAAATCTTGGACCTGTCACGGATTTGTGCCGCTCC
>NZ_JARAMO010000004.1:0-33585 GCF_028807275.1 Mameliella sp. AT18 | reverse complement strand
CGCCGTACGTTTTGTACAAAACGTACAAATCTCGCGGTGGCTCAGCCTGCTGCGCCGCCCTCCGGATCGGCGCTGCGGACCCAGTCCCGCGCCGCCTCCAGCTCCGCCATGCCGAAGGTCCGGATCTTCGTCGAAATCAGTGCGCCAGCGGCCTTCACCACCGGGCTGATCCAGCCCATGTCCGACACGACGGCGACATGGGTGATGTAGCGGATATTGCGGATATCGAATTTCAGCCCCGGGATCAGGATCGACGGATCGAAGGTCGGGAAATGCTCGACCACCTCGATCATCCGCACAGTCCCGTTACGGTCGATGAAGTCCTGCAGCCTGTCCACCAGCGGCGCATAATCCGCGTGGCTGATGTGGCCCGTGATGTGGAATTCGACCACCTTGGTGGCGTCATCCTCTTGGTATTCTATCGTCATGGCGCTCCCCTCCGGGGATCAGGATGCGCCCGGATGCCCCATCTCGCAAGGGCGCAGATCCACCAAGCGGATCATGGCCAATTCTTGCCAAAAGGCGAAGCCAACATCGCAAGCAATTGATTTCTAGTATACTTTCTCCTTACCCACGCCAGGGTGGCCTATTGCGTCCCCCGCCCGGCCGCGATCCGGGCCACCAGCCGCAGGGCGTGGCTCGGGTCCGTCGCGGCCACCGGCAGGACCGGGTCATAGGCCGCGCGGATCACCTGCGCCAGGTCCGGCCGCAGGATCACCCGCCCACCCTCGACCTGCGCCAGCGGAGAGCGGTCGGCAAAGGCCCTGTCGGACCACAGAAGGATGGTCTGCACCACCTGGCTCAGCGCCAGCGTCTCTGCCGGCACCTTGGTCAGTTCGCCGTCCATCCGCAGGAAGACGAAACAGGCCTTTATCCCGCCTTCGGCATCGAACCGGAACACCCGGTACTGGTTCGCCTCTGCTGCCTGCAGGCGGTCGACCAGCGGGCCCAGCCCCTCGATCAGACGGTCGAGGTCCGGCACCTCCAGCAGTTCCGCCCAGTCGCGGAAGAAGAAGACCATGACATTGGCCCCAAGCTCGGGGTCGGTTTCCGCCATCTGGTGCCCGGCCAGCGTGCAGACCGCCTCGAAGGCGCCCTTGATCACCTGCAGTGTCGCCTCTTCGACACCAAAGACGATCGGCGCCAGGGGACGCCCCCAGCGTGCGCAAAGATAGCTGCCGTCCGACCGCGTAAAGAGCGTGGCGATCTCTTCGGGGGTCATGTCCTGGGTCATGCCGGCTGTCCTTTTCACGTCGTGGAATAGCGCTTTGCCGCGACCTGCCCGAAAACGACCCGAAAGGCAAACTGCCCCTGCAAGGTCGGGTTTATCCGACCGGCCCGCGGCTTGGCCGTCCGGCGTCCGGTCCCCATGTCATATTGGAACGCAGAGGAGAGACCCCATGCACAGCCGACGCACCATGCTCAGCCTTGTGAGCGCTTTCGTCTTTGCCGCCGCTACCCCCGCACTTGCCAATTGCAACGGCAATGACGCGGGTCGCATAGCCCTGGCGGCAGGCGACCGAACCGAGGTCGTCGCCCTTGCCGATGCCAGCCCCTCTTTCACGCAAAACGGCCAGCCCACGATCAACCTGTCGCTCTGCGCCGACAGCGCGCCTGTCCTTGCCAGCATGACCAAGGAGGCCGTCGGCCAGCAGATCGCATTGACACTGGACGGAGAGCCGGTCTGGAACGCGGTGGTGGCGCAACCGATCCTTGGCGGGGCCTTGCAGGTCACCGGCGGCTTTACCGCCGACGAGGTCCGGGAGCTGGCCACCCGCCTGCGCGAGGCTGCGGGGCTGACGGACTGACGTCAGCCCTCGAAGAGGTCGCTTTGTCCCGGTGGCACCGGCGCAGCGAGTCCAAGGTGTTTCCAGGCCTTCTGCGCCAGCATCCGCCCGCGCGGCGTGCGGCTGATGAGACCCTGTTGCAGAAGATAGGGTTCCACGACCTCCTCCAACGCGTCACGGCTTTCCGACAGTGCCGCCGAGAGTGTCTCGATCCCCACGGGACCGCCGCCGTAATTCTCGGCCATCAGCATCAGGTAACGTCTGTCGGCCCCGTCCAGCCCCAGGCTGTCGACCCCCAGCCGAGTCAGCGCATTGTCGGCCAGGGCGCGACTGACCACGCCACCGCCTTCGACCACGGCGAAATCCACCACGCGACGGAGCAGCCGTCCGGCGATCCGGGGCGTGCCGCGTGACCGGCGCGCGATCTCCAGCGCGCCGTCGCCCTCCATCCGCACGCCCAGCTTGGACGCATTGCCCGCGACGATGGTTTCAAGCTCGGGGATGGTGTAGAAATTCAGCCGCGTCGGAATGCCGAACCGGTCGCGTAGCGGCGTGGTCAGCAGGCCCAGCCGCGTTGTCGCACCGACAAGAGTGAAGGGTTGCAACTCGATCCTCACCGTGCGCGCCGCCGGTCCCTCGCCGATCACGAGGTCCAGTTCGTAGTCCTCCATCGCCGGGTACAGGACTTCCTCGACGGCGGCGTTCATCCGGTGGATCTCGTCGATGAACAGTACGTCGTTGCGTTCGAGATTGGTCAGGATCGCCGCCAGATCGCCTGCTTTGGCCAGAACCGGACCCGAAGTCATGCGAAAGCCGACCCCAAGTTCCCGCGCCATGATCTGCGCCAGCGTCGTCTTGCCCAGGCCCGGGGGGCCGTGGAACAGCGTGTGGTCCATTGCCTCGCCGCGCGAGCGCGCGCTCTGGATGAAGACACGCAGGTTCGCCCGCGCCTCAGCCTGGCCGATGAAATCCTCCAGCATTTGCGGACGCAGCGCGCGGTCGCGGTCCTCCGGCAGGGGATCGGGGCGCAGGGTGGGGTCAGGATCGCTCATGTCCATCCCTTACCCCTTCGGCGCCAATAGCTTCAACGCCGCGCGGATCAGGGCGGCAGTGTCGGCCTCCGGCTCGGCGCCCGCGGCCTCGGCCACGGCGCCGGCGGCCTCGGAGGGGCCGTAGCCCAGGTTGCCGAGCGCAGAAAGCGCCTCGGCCTGCGCGCTGGACCGGCGCGGCGGCGCCTTGCGGGGGGCATCGGGAGCAGGCGACGTCTCGATCACCTCGGCGGAGGCAGCCTGCGGGTCGTCCCCGAGGGGGTCGCTGACGCCCATTGCCATGATGGCGGGTGCCTTGTCCTTCAGCTCGTTCACGACGCGCTGCGCGGTCTTGGGGCCGATCCCCTTGGCCGCCTTGATCGCCGTCCAGTCGCCCAGCGCCAGCGCGCGGCTGACCCCGTCCGGCCCAAGCGTTCCAAGGATGGCCAGCGCCGCCTTGGCGCCCACGCCCTGCACCGACAGCAGCAGGCGGAACCATTCCTTTTCCACCAGCGTCGGAAAGCCGAACAGTTGTAGCAGGTCCTCGCGCACCAGCAGATCGGTATAAAGCGCCGCGGCTTCGCCGGCGCCGGGCAGACCCACGCGCACCCGGTCGCTGCAATAGACGACATAGCCGACGCCCTGCACGTCGATCAGAACATGATCCTCACCGTGGTAGACGATCCGCCCTGCGATACGCCCGATCATGCGCGCACCTTCATGCGCCGGGCGCCCATGTGATGCGCGTGGCAGATCGCCACCGCCAGCGCGTCCGCCGCGTCCGGCCCGGCGGGCTTCGCGCCGGGCAGTTGCAGGCTGACCATGTGCTCGACCTGGTGTTTTTCGGCATGGCCGACGCCCACGACCGTCTTCTTGACCGAGTTCGGCGCGTATTCCCCGATCGGCAAACCGAACTGCGCCGGGACCAGCAGGGCGATCGCCCGCGCCTGGCCCAGCTTCAGCGTGCCCGCCCCGTCGCGGTTGACGAAGGTATGTTCCACGGCCGCCTCGTCGGGCATCATCCGGTTGAACACATCTGTCAGCAATTCGTGCAATGCGAGCAGTCGTTCGGCCAGCTCCTTGCCGCCGGGCTTGCACAACCCGTTTGCGACGTGCCTGAGTCGGCTGCCCTCGACCTCGATCACACCCCATCCAAGGGTCCGAAGCCCCGGATCAATGCCCAATATCCGCATGGATGCCCGCCCGTGTTGTTTTTCAGACACGGCTAGCACGAAAGGCGAACAAAAGCCAAGGTTAATGCGGCGAGGGCCGTTTGCGACACCGATTGTCCCAGCCCCGACACATGACATTTGTTTCCGGCACGGAACCGCCGGAAAACGACGCCGGGTAGAGCGGATTTTTGCTTGTTTATCAGAAGGGTTAACCGCGATTTCCGTCATGCAGAAATCGCATGTGACCCATGCAGAAAATGCGCCTTGTTGCAGCAGATTGCCCAAACTATGTGCGGTTTCAGAACGAATACACCCCCCATCCAAAAGGAGACCAGCGATGGCCGCATTCGACACTTCCCGCCCCTTCGCCGCGTCGGGCTCCGCCGCCCAGATCGGTAACATCTTCACCTCCGCATTCGGCGCAACCCGCCCCTACCATGCGTCGGAAACCGCAGCCCGGATCGGCAGCATCTTCGCCGCTGTCTTCGGTGCCGTCGCCGCATGGAACGACGCACGCATGACCCGCAACAGCCTGTCGGCCTTGACCGACCGCGAGCTGGAAGACATCGGCCTGCACCGCGGCGACATCGACAGCGTTGCACGTCGTTACTGAGGACAGTTCGCGCAGCCGGTCGACCGGGATGCTCGACCGGCTGCGCATCGCCACTCACGGCAAAGGCAAAACCCGCGCTTCATCGGAAGCGCGGGTTTTTTCTTGTCTCGTGATGTGAGGGGAGCCTCACCCCATGACCGGCGCCAGGAAGTCGGCCAGCATGCGGGTTACCGGATCGACCTGCAGGATCCACGCCCCGGCCTTTTCGTAGAAAACGCCCTGTGACAGGCGTTCGACGTGTCCGGTGTAAATCGCGTCTCCCAGCCATGCCAAGGCAACCATCTTGAACAGCATCACCGCCACTGCAAGACGCAAGACCAGGTGCAGGCCGAAACCGCTCATCCTGCTCTGGGGGACCTGTTCGATCACGCCGTTGCGGTTCATCCGGGTCACGTACCCTTGTGACATCCGGATGTGCTTGCGCCGCAGCGCTTGTTCACGCTTGTGAAAACTTCTCTGAGCGTCGTCCATGACAGCCTCATTTCAACCGGCCCCCACCGGATGAGGCAATTTTTAGCCAAACTTTATGGCAAGATTGGGGCAATTGGATTTAATTTTGCCTCGATTGCCCCGGTCAACCCTTTATTTACTGGTTTTTCCGGAGCGTCAGCGTCACCCACTCGCCGATCACATCGCGGCGTAATTGCGGCATCCCGTGGGCAGTGTAGACCTCGACCACCTCATCGGCCTGCCAAGTCAGAATACCCGAAAGGATAGCATAACCCCCTGGGGCAAGGTGCTTTTCCATGTCGGGCGCCAGGTCGATCAGCGGTTGCTTCAGGATGTTTGCAAAGACCAGGTCATAGGGTGCGCGAGCGTGCAGTTCGGGGTTGTCAAAGCCGGCGGCCTCAACACAGATGACCTTGTCGCCAAGGTCATTGGCGCGCACGTTGGCCTCGGCCACCTCGACGGCGACCTCGTCGATGTCCGAAGCGATCACGGGATCCGGCCAGATTCGCGCCGCCCCCATCGCCAAAACGGCCGTGCCACAGCCGATGTCGGCCACGTTGCGGCCCTGAAAGCCCTCCGAGGCCAGCCGGTCCAGCGCCTCGAGGCAGCCCTGAGTGGTGCCGTGGTGGCCCGTGCCAAAGGCCATCGCCGCCTCGATCAGCAGCGGTTCCGAGCCTTCGGGGATTTTGTCGGCATCATGGCTGCCGTAGACGAAAAAGCGCCCGGCCTCGACCGGTGTCAGTTCGCGCCGGACCTTGTCGACCCAGTCGGTGTCCGGCACCTCGGAGACGACAAAGCTCTTTGCGTCATAGGCGGCGGCCAGCAGTGCCAGTTCGATCTCGTTCGGCGCCTCGGTGAAGTATCCGCCGATCTCCCACGTGCCAGAACCGTCCTCGATCTCGAAGACGCCGATGCCTGTGGGCTCGGGATCGAGTTCCTCGAGTGCAAGGCCCAGGGCCTCGGCCTTGTCCTTGTCGGCAAGCTTGGTGAAGGCGGTCCAGGTCTTGGGCATGTGGGTGATCCATTGATGGAAAAAAGCGCATTCGCTGTGGCACGAAAGCCCGACCGCCGCAAGTCGCACTGCGTTTGACGTGATTCCGTCACGTAGCCGTGCTAGAGGCATTTGACCCTAGGCCAAGACATCATGCCCGCCGCATTCCTCGTCCTGTTCTACCTTGCCCTGACCTGCGCACCGCTGGCGCTTGCCGCGCTCCAGGGACACCCCCCGCGCCCATTGCGTGACGAACTGGCCTCCGGCGTGGCCCTGGCCGGGCTGGCGATCCTGCTGGTGGAATTTGCCCTATCCGGGCGGTTTCGCGTGATCTCGGGGCGGATCGGCATGGATGTAACGATGCGGCTGCACCAATTGCTGGCCCGCGCCGCCTCAATGCTGATCCTGCTGCACCCGTTTCTCTATTCCGGCCCACAAAGCCTGCGCCCCGGCCTGACGGCCCCCGGATCGACGGCCCTGAATTTCGACTGGTCCGGCCTCTGGCCCGGGATCGTCGCCTGGCTGTTGCTGGGCGCCGTTATGGTCATGGCACTGGGCCGAGACGGGCTGTATCGGCACGAGATCTGGCGCGCGTTGCACGGGATCATGGCGCTGGTCATGGCGGGACTGGGTGTTCTGCACGCCACCCGCGCCGGACGATATAGCGGCGATCCGGCTCTTTGGGGGTTCTGGTGGGCCCTGTTTGCCATTGCCGTTCTCTCACTGGCCTGGGTCTACGCGGTCAAACCCCTGATGAAGGCGCGGCGCCCCTGGCGCGTAGGCAGCGTGACCCGTCTGGCAGACAGGACCTGGGAGCTTTGCCTCGACCCCGAGGGCCACAAGGGCCTGCACTACCTGCCCGGACATTTCGCCTGGATCAGCATCGGCAAGCCCGCCGTCTCACTGAACGAGAACCCGTTTTCCATCGCCTCTTCCCCGGCCGAAGGCGGCAGGCTGCGCTTCGTCATCAAGGAGCTGGGTGATTTCACCAACCGGCTTGGCCGCGTGACCCCCGGCACCCGCGCCTGGGTCGATGCCCCCTTTGGCTCACTGACCTTGAAACGGCATCGCAAGGCCGGCGGCGTTGCGCTGATTGCCGGCGGCGTGGGCATCGCCCCGCTGCTGTCTCATCTGCGCCAGCTGGATGCCGACGATGACCCGCGCCCGCGCGTTCTGTTCTATGCCAACCGGGCCGAAGAGCAGATCGCCTGCCGCGAGGAACTGCACCGGCGCGCCCAAACCGGACCGCTTCGCGTGGTCCATGTCCTGTCCGACCCGCCCGAAGGCTGGCAGGGAGAGACCGGCTTCGTCACGTCCGAGGTGCTGAACCGGCACCTCGACGCGGAGGCCCTGAAAAGCTGGGTGTTTGTCCTTTGTGGCCCGCCCCCCATGCTGCACGCCGTCGAGGACGCGCTCTTGGGTCTTGGCGTGTCTGCCCGCAACATCCTGCTGGAGCAGTTCAGTTATGACTAGCCGTGGACGCATCGCGCGCGCCTTCTGGGTCCTGACCCTGGTGATCGTGCTGGCCGTCCTGGCCTTTGCGCTGCGCGGTTTGCTTTAGCGCCGGCGCCAGCGGTTCGGGTCGCGCAGGGCGCGCCGTTCGCGCAGGTTGACCCGGGGCAAGGACCCCTCACCGATCCCGCGGACATAGCGCCAGCCCAGGACACCCGCCACAACGCCCATGACGGCCCCCACAAGCGCCTGCGCATAGATCACGCCCTGGGCCGCGTAGACCCCCGACAGCCAGAGCGCCACGGGCCACATCAGAACCGCCTCGCGCAACCAACTTTGCACCGAGGCCCAGAGCGGTCGGCCCAGCGTGTTGAACGCCGCGTTCGAGACAAACAACAGCCCGCCCACCGTGAAGGACAGCGCCCCGAACTGCGTGAAGGCCCGTAAGACCTCTGCGCCCTCTCCCTCCAGCCCAAAACCCCGCGCAATGGGACCGGTCAATGCCATCAGGATCAGCCAGACACCCGCCGCGTAGACAACGCAAAACAAAACCGCATCGCGATAGGTCTGGCGCAGGCGGTCGAACTGACGCGCGCCGAAATTCTGGCCAAAGATGCCCCCGATCGCCCCGGCCAGCGAGAACAGCCCGCCGAAGGCCACAACCGTCAGCCGGTTGATGACCGCCCAGGCCGCCACGGCTGTATCGCCATGCATCGCGATGAACCCGGTCAGCAGGAAGTTTCCGAAAGGCGTGGCCATTTGCGTGATAATCGCCGGCAGCGCCACGCGCAACAGGCCCGGGCCGTGGCGCAACAGCAAGGCGGGCCGTGGCATAGCCAGCAATCCATTCCGGTGGGCAGCGAACCAGATCGCCAGCCCCGCCATGATGCCGCGAAAGATCCAGACGCTCAGCGCCGCGCCGTCCAGCCCCCAACCCCACACATAGATCAGCAGCGGGTCCAGCCCCAGCATGATCAGCCCGCCGCCCATCGTCACCATCATCGCCTGCCGCGCCAGCCCGTCGGCGCGCAAGACCGCGCTGCCGCAGAGACCCACGGCCATCACCGCCAGCGAAGGCATCGACAGCGCGACATATCGCGCGGCCAGGTCCAATGCCTCGCCTTCGGCCCCCGCGCTGGCCAGCAGGTCATGCCGGAACAGCACCACCAGCCCCGCCGTCGCCGCCTGTACCAGGAAACACAGCAGCATACCCGCCGACCCTTGCTCCCGCGCAATCGCCCGTTCGCCGCGCCCGATGCTGCGCGAGACAAGCGCTGTGGTGGCGATCATCAGGCCGACGCCGATGGAAACGGTGAAGAACTGGACGGCAAAGGCATAGCCGATGGCCGCCATCAGGATCGGCTCACCCAGTTGCGACAGCCAGAACAGGTTGGCCGCATCGACGACAAAGACAAAGGTGATGCCCGCCGCGCCGCTGAGCGTCATCCGGACGACATGCCCCAGGGTCGGCCCGGTGAGGAAACGCCCCCCGGCGCCGATCGCCTCGCCGGCCACGCCTATTCCGCCGGGGCCGCAACGACCCCGGAAAAGACGGTTTCATTGCCCGGTTCCGGGTGGCGCGGGATCATCAGTGCCAGCGCAAGGCTGGTCAGTGCCATGCCCGCCGCCAGGCCAAAGACGGACCCCGGCGAGGAATCCCAGAGATAGCCCAGTACCGCCGGCAAAAAGACCGCCGCGATATGGTTGATGGTAAAGGCCACCGCAGCGGTGGGCGCCATGTCACCCGGGTCGGCGATCTTCTGGAAATAGGTCTTCAGCGCAAAGGCGAAACCGAAAAAGATATGGTCCAGCACATAAAGCGTCGCCGCCAGCACCACGCCCCAGCCGAACCAGAACAGCCCGCCGTAGGCCAGGAACACAAACGTCAGCCCGATGTATTCGAAGGTCAGCGCATTGCGTTCGCCGAACCGCGCAACCACCTGGCCAAAGATCGGTGTCGCCACCATGCTCAGAACCAGGGTCACGAGGTAAAGCGAAGTGATCTCGTGCACGTCATAGCCGAACCTTTCGACCATCATGAAGGCAGCGAAGACAACGAAGATCTGACGCCGCGCGCCCGACATGAACTGCAGCGCGTAGTACAGCCAGTAACGGCGGCGCAGGACGAATTTCTTGACCTGCGGATTGGGGCTTTCGAACTGTGGAAAGGCAAAGGCGCACCAGGCGGTGATCCCCAGCGTCAGCACCCCGGCCACAGCATAAACAAGGCCGTAGGGCAGATCGTAGGTCCGCCAGGTCACCACGATACAGGCGTAGGCGACAAAGGTCGCGGCCGATCCCACGGCCACCAGCCAGCCCAGGATCTGCGGCGCACGGTCCTTGGGCAGCCACTGGAGCTGCAGGCTCTGGTTCACCGTTTCGTAGTAGTGGAACCCGATCGAGCTGAGCAGCGTCACGAAAAGCAATCCGCCGAGGCTGGGAAACATTGCGGTGATCGCCGTTGCCACCCCCAGCAGCGCCAGCGACACCAGCGCCAGCACCTGTTCGCGCACCACCAGCAGGACCAGGATCACACCGATGGCCAGAAACCCGGGGATTTCGCGCACGGAATGCAGCCAACCGATGTGCTTGCCCTCGAAACTGGCCACCTCGATGACGAAATTATTGAGCAAAGCCGACCATGTGGCAAAGCTGAGCGGCATGGCAATCGCCATGAGCGTCAAGAGGGCAATCGGGCGCCGCCAGACCGGAAGGTGGCGCGCTTCTGAAAGGGGAACCGGGGTCATGGTTTTGCTTTAAGCCGCCACACTGGGCTTGGCGAGTCCCGGTTTGGTGCGTTGGCGCACATTGCGACCGCCGCCCCGGGCACCGGCCCGGACGGCGGCCAGCCCGTGAGGTTCAGACCGCCTGCGCCGCCGAGAACCTGTATTCCACCTCTGCGAAACGGTCCTTTGCAAAGACGTAGAGGAACCGCAGCCCTTCGGCCCCGGCAACGGTGTCATGCTCGGCGTCCTCGGGGATATAAAGCGCGGTGCCCGGCATCAGTTCATGTTGCACCCCGTCGATGGTCACGATGCCCGATCCTTCGA
Organism: Mameliella sp. AT18; assembly: GCF_028807275.1. Classification (NCBI taxonomy): domain Bacteria; kingdom Pseudomonadati; phylum Pseudomonadota; class Alphaproteobacteria; order Rhodobacterales; family Roseobacteraceae; genus Antarctobacter; species Mameliella sp. AT18. The sequence continues at coordinate 23,042 of NZ_JARAMO010000004.1, read as the reverse complement.
GACCGAAATAGATCTCGGCAGGGCTGTGACGATGCGGCAGCAGGGTGCCGGCGGGACCGAATTCCGCCACGCCCATCACCATGCCCGAGGTCGAGGTCTTGTCGGCGGAAAACAGGGTCCGCCAGCGCACGGTGCCAAAGGCCGGATCCTCTCCGCCTTCCAGCGGGGCGTGGTCCGCGTTGGCGACAACCGGCAGCCTGGCCACGGCCATCATCATCTCGTTGGCGAAATCCATGTCGAAGTCCATGACGCCTCTCCTCTTGCGCACGGGTGTTCCATCAACCATGCCCGAATCGCACCCCGGTCCTCTGTTCCCGCTGCGACCGCGTTCTGTCGCCACGGGGAGGCCGGTTTGCGACAGGACTGTCGCCTGTGGACAACCCGCACGGCCGCCTCCGTCGCCGCGCGACATTCCACTTTCATGATCTGTATCAAGGCAAGTCCGGCCCGTTCCGGTGCATCACACGGCCCATCACGCGCGCGGAGGCACTGGCATGGATATCGTCCCCCTGATCGACCGGATCGGAGAGAACCCGACGGCGGCGCTCTTTGGACTGATCACCGGTGTGATCTTCGGCGTCGCGGCCCAGCGGTCCCGGTTCTGCCTGCGGGCGGCCACGGTCGAGTTTGCCCGTGGGATGATGAAAGACAAGGTCGCGGTCTGGCTGCTGACCTTTTCCACCGCCGTGGTCTGGGTACAGGGCGCGCAGATCCTCGGCCTGCTGGAAACGTCAGAGGCACGCATGATGGCGGTTCCGGGCAGCTGGTCCGGCGCGATCATCGGCGGGCTGCTGTTCGGCGCGGGCATGGTCTTGGCGCGCGGCTGTTCCGGGCGCCTACTGGTGCTGGCGGCGACGGGCAACCTGCGTTCGGTCGTGTCCGGGCTGATCTTTGCCGTGGTGGCGCAGATGTCGCTGACCGGCTGGCTGGCGCCCCTGCGCGACCGGCTGGCCGCGATGTGGATCACCTCCGGCGGCCGCAACATGGACCTGCTGGCGGCACTGCACCTGCCGCGCGAGGCCGGGCTTGTGATCGGGCTTGCCATCGCGCTTTTGGCGCTGGAGCTCAGCCGCCGCAACCGGATCGGCTTTTCGCGACTGGTCTTTGCCTCCGGCGTCGGGTTCGCTGCCGCCGTGGGCTATGGGCTGACCCATGCGCTGAGCCAGGTGGCCTTCGAGCCGGTCCAGATCGAAAGCCTGACCTTCACCGGCCCTTCGGCCAACACGCTGATGTTCTTCCTCGACCGCAATTCGGTGCTGGAATTCGACATCGGACTGGTGCCCGGGGTGGTTCTGGGATCCTTCCTGGCCGCCCTGGTCAGCAAAGAGCTGAAGTTCCAGGGTTTCGAAGGCCCGACACCGATGCGCAACGCGATGATCGGCGCCGTGCTGATGGGGTTTGGCGGGATGCTGGCCGGCGGCTGCGCCATCGGCGCCGGCGTGTCCGGCGGGTCGATCTTTGCCGGCACCGCCTGGCTGGCGCTGTTCTGCATGTGGGTCGGCGGGATGAGCATGGACGTCATCCTTGGAGGACGCGGCCAACCCGCGCACGTCTAAGACAGGCGCAGTCGCCCCTTACATCCCCCGAACCGTGTCGATCATCAACTGCACGTTCTCGGGGTCCGCGTCCGGCGTGATCCCGTGGCCCAGGTTGAAGATATGCGGCCCCTTTCGGAAAGCCTCGACCACGCGCCGCGTCTCATCCACCAGCGCCTGACCGCCCGTCACCATGTGCGACGAGGCCAGGTTGCCCTGAACACAGCCCGTAACCTGCACGTTTTCCGCCGCCCATTCCGGCGTCACGCTGTCGTCAACGGCCACGCAATCCGCGCCTGTCGCGGCGTGGAACCCGACATATTTCTCTCCCGCCTGGCGCGGGAAGGCGATGACCGGCAGCCCCGGGAAACGACTTTTCAGTTCCTGCGTGATGGTCCGCGCGGGCGCGGTGCAATAGCGGTCGAAATCCTCGCCCTGCAGCGACCCCGCCCAGCTGTCGAAGATCTTGACCACCTCGGCCCCGGCTTTCACCTGCTCGGACAGGTAGTCGATGGTCGCCTCGGTCAGCCGGTCGATGATCTTTTCGAACAGTGCCCGGTTCTCAGCCTTCAGCGCATGGGCCGGGCCCTGATCCTTGGTGCCCTTGCCCGCGATCATGTAGGTCGCCACGGTCCAAGGCGCACCGGCGAACCCAATCAGCGTGGTCTCGGAGGGCAGCGCCGACGACAGGTTCCGCACCGTTTGGTAAACCGGGTTCAGCGTGTCGTGGATCATCTCTCCCCGGCCCAGCTTGTCGAATTCCGCATCGCTGGTGATGGTCGACAGGCGCGGTCCCTCGCCTGTGACGAACCACAGGTCCATACCCAGCGCCTGCGGCAGCAGCAGGATGTCGGCAAAGAGGATCGCCGCGTCGAACCCGTAACGCCGGATCGGCTGCAAGGTCACCTCGGTCGCCAGGTCGGGGTTGTAGCAGAGCGACAGGAAATCACCGGCCTCGGCCCGCGTCGCCTTGTACTCGGGCAGATAGCGGCCCGCCTGCCGCATCATCCAGATCGGCGGCGTCGGCAGGGTCTCGCCCGCAAGGGCACGCAAGATCGTCTTGGTCATCGCTTTCGCTCCTCCAGGTCCGGGGGCCTTGGTCCGATGCGGGCCCGCCGGTGTCAAGCCGCCTTGACGGAGCGGGCGCGCGTGACGCATGCCGGCGCCCGCAAATCCCGTTTCCTTTCCTCACGCAGCGCGCTAACCCTTTGCCATGACCGATCTGCCCACGCCCCACTCCCCGCTGAAACTCGGCACCCGCGGCTCTCCCCTGGCGCTGGCCCAGGCGCATGAGACCCAGCAACGGCTTGCCGCCGCCTTCGATCTGCCGCTGGACGCCTTTGAAATCGTGGTCATCAAGACCACCGGCGACGACCGCAGCCTGATCGATGCCGACCGCCCGCTGAAAGAGATCGGAAACAAGGGCCTGTTCACCAAGGAAATCGAAGAGGCGATGCTGGCGGGCACGATCGACCTGGCCGTGCATTCGATGAAGGACATGCCCACCGAACAGCCCGAGGGACTGGTGCTGGACTGCTATCTGCCGCGCGAGGACGTGCGCGACGCCTTCATCTGCCCCGAGTTCTCCTCGATCCACGACCTGCCCGAAGGCGCCGTGGTCGGCACCTCGTCGCTGCGGCGCCGAGCGCAATTGCTGCACCGCCGCCCCGACCTGACCGTGGTCGAGTTCCGCGGCAACCTGCAGACCCGGCTGAAAAAGCTGCACGACGGCGTGGCGCGCGCCACCTTCCTGGCCTGTGCCGGGCTGAACCGCCTCGGCATGACCGAGGTGCCGCAAACCGCCATCGCCCCCGAGGACATGCTGCCCGCCGTTGCCCAGGGCGCCATCGGCATCGAACGCCGCAGTGACGACACCCGCGCGCGTGACATGCTGGCGGCCATCCATGATGCGACGACCGCCCTGCGGCTGAACGCCGAACGCGCCTTCCTCGCCGCGTTCGACGGCTCCTGCGAGACGCCCATCGCGGCGCTGGCGGAACTGGACGGCGACAGCCTGCGCCTGCGCGGCGAAATCCTGAAGACCGACGGCTCCGAGGCCCACGCAGGCGAGATCACTGGCCCGGTTGCGCAGGGTGCCGAGCTTGGCCGCAGCCTGGCGGCTGACCTGCTGTCGCGCGCAGGCGACGGGTTCTTCGACCACAAACTCTGACACCCTCTCGGGACCGTGATGGGAAATTCACGGCATGTATGCTACCTTTTGACGCATCAGCGCGTTCGACCGGCCTTCCCGTCGCCGCGCGGCGGGCCCTCCGGTTGGCGCGATCATCGCCAAGAGGAGAGGACTCATGCCTCAGACCATCGGAAATCCCGGAACCTGGCTGGCCAGTGCCTTCGGCCTCGCCGGACGCCACGCGGCGGACTCGGCCCAGGCCCTCGGCAGCGAGGATACCACCCCGCCCCGCACCCGCCAGTTGACCAACCAAGACCTGCGAGAGGCCCTGTCTGCCGGGTGGCACGATTTCCAGCAATGCCGGACCGACGTGATGTTCCTGGTGCTGCTCTACCCGGTCATCGGCATCGTCCTGGCGCTAGCCGCACTCAACATGGACCTCGTCCCGCTGATCTTTCCGCTGATTGCCGGGTTTGCCCTGCTGGGGCCGGTTTCGGCGGTGGGGGTCTATGAAATCAGCCGCCGCCGTGAACAGGGCGAGGAAATCGGCTGGCTCGGCGCGCTCAAGGTGGTGGAAAGCCCGCGCTTCGCCTCGATCCTTGTCATGGGGATCTACCTGGCGGTGATCTTCTGCCTGTGGCTGGTGGTGGCCGGGCACCTCTACGGCGCCACGCTTGGGCCAGAGGCCCCGGCCTCCATCGGCACCTTCCTCGGCGGCCTCGCAACCGGCCCCGGACTGGTGATGATCGTCCTGGGCTGTGCCATCGGCGGGGTCTTTGCGCTGGCCGTCCTGGCCACCAGCGTGGTCTCCTTCCCGCTGCTGCTGGACCGCGCAGTGGGCCTGCCCGTGGCAGTGCTGACCTCGATCCGCGTCACCCGGGAAAACCCGCGCGTGATCCTGACCTGGGGGGCCATCGTGACCCTGGGCCTGGTGCTGGGCAGCATTCCCGCCCTGATCGGACTGGTGATCGTCCTGCCTGTCCTGGGCCACGCCACCTGGCACCTATACCGCCGCGCGGTCGCCTGATCCCAAAAGGGGCGCACAACAGTGCCGCGCCCCTGCTTCTTTGGGCCGAAAATACCTCAGGGGGTGAATTGGCCAGCGGCCAAGAGGGGGCAGCGCCCCCTTACCCGCTCACCTTCAACACGATTTTGCCGATGTGGCCCGAGCTTTCCATTCGCGCGTGCGCCTCGGCGGCCTGGTCCATCGGAAACTCGCTGTCCATCACAGGCGCCACCTTGCCCGCATCCAGCAAGGGCCAGACCTTCTCCCGCAGGCTCCCGGCAATGCGCGCCTTCGCCAGGTCGCTTTGCGGGCGCAGGGTGCTGCCGGTGATGGTCAGACGGCGCACCATGACCAGGGCAAAGTTCAACTCGACCTTGGGGCCCTGCAGAAAGGCGATCTGCACCAGGCGTCCATCCTCGGCCAGCGATTTGACGTTGCGCGGCAGGTAGTCGCCTCCGACCATGTCGAGGATCAGGTTGGCGCCGCCTTCCTCCTTCATCACCGATACGAAATCCTCGTCCCGGTAGTTGATCGCCCGGTCCGCGCCCAGGTCCAGGCAGGCCTTGCACTTGGCATCGGAACCGGCGGTGGCAAAGACCCGCGCCCCGAAATGATGCGCAAGCTGGATCGCCGTCGTCCCGATTCCGCTGGAACCACCGTGGACGAGGAACCGCTCACCGGCCTGCAATCCGCCGCGCTGAAAGACGTTCGACCAGACGGTGAAGAAGGTTTCCGGCAGGCAAGCCGCCTCTTTCATACCCATACCCTTAGGCACCGGCAGGCAATGCGCGGCGGGCGTGGCGACATATTCCGCGTAACCGCCGCCAGGCAGCAACGCGCAGACCTTGTCGCCGAGTGACAGGGAATCAACACCTGCGCCCAGTGCCACCACCTCGCCCGAGGCCTCAAGTCCCGGCAGGTCCGAGGCGCCGGGAGGCGGCGCGTAGCTGCCCGCACGTTGCAGCGCGTCGGGGCGGTTGACCCCGGCATAGGCGACCTTGAGCACCACCTGTCCTGCCGCCGGCTGCGGCATCGGTCGGGTTGTCGGTTTCAGTACCTCCGGCCCGCCCGGCTCGGTGATCTCGATCGCGCGCATGGTTTCTGTCATGGTTCAGCCTCCCTGTTTGCGGATTTGGTAGCAAGCAGGGCCGGGGTGGCAAAGCGGTTTCCCGTGCCACCCCCTGCGCCGATTGCGCGCGGCAGGGCCGCCAGGTCAGCGGGGAAAGGGATGTCCCCCCGGCAGGTCGGAGCCATCGCGCGCCGGCGCCTGCACTCTTTCCAGGATCTTTGCCGGGCCAGCCATCAAACCACTCAATAGACGGTTACCACGCACTTGCGCCTTGGCCTTTTCAAAGCGCATCACGTCTTCGATCCGGCGATCCAGGAAGGCCCAGGTGGCCTCGTTGTCCAGCGAATCGTCGCCCAGCCAGTACAGCACGGTCGACGAATAGACGCCCGAGAGCGTCGCCCGCTTGGTGTACCAGTTGAAATCGCGCGAGGTGTCCCCCAGCGCGGTCCAGATCGCATCCGCCGTGCCCCAGATCAGCCGGGCGCCATCGGGCGCGTAGATCGGCAAGGCAAACAGGGTCGTCCCCCGCCGCACCGCCTCGCGGTCCTCGGCGGCCTCGATCCGGGCGCGCACCGCGAAGGCCACGCGATCGCGAAATCGCATCTCGTCCAGGTCTGCCGCCTCGATCCGCTGCAGCATCTCGGCATCGCCGCGCTTGTGATAGGCGACGGCCAGATCCACCGCTCCGCGCGGGAACAGGCCTCGGGCGACCACCGGGTCCACCCCGGCGTCGGAAACCGCGGCACGAAAGCTCGTTTCGGACCAGCCGTCGAAGGGCACGTGCATCAAGGCGGCGTCCAGAATCTTGTCTGCTGTGTCGGGCATGGAACGGGTTCCTCTCGTTGCGGCGTCACTCTAGACAACTAGGCCAGCGGTTGCTATACGGCCACCTCCTGCAATTCTCCTTGCAACTCAAATCTAGAAAGGTGGTGACAACCACATGCAGGTCAGTGTTCGCGACAACAATGTCGATCAGGCGCTCCGCGCCCTGAAGAAAAAGCTGCAGCGCGAAGGCGTGTTCCGCGAAATGAAGCTTCGGCAGCATTTCGAGAAACCCTCCGAGAAGAAAGCCCGTGAAAAGGCCGAGGCGATTCGCCGCGCCCGCAAGCTGGCGCGCAAAAAGGCCCAGCGCGAAGGGCTGCTGTAAGCGACCGAACGCAATTTGAGACACGAACCCCTGCGACCCGCTCGCGGGGGTTTTCTTTTTGGGACGGCCTCATGTCCGCAACGGACAAGCGCGGGTATTCCCCACCTTGTTCCAGCCCCCCAAGGCATCATAATCATCGCAAGAAGGACTCTCTATGCCCGTGAGGGGACGATGACACAGTTTACCCGTTTCGTATTCCTGGCTTTTCTCGCAAGCCTGACAGCCGTGCCGGCACCTGGCCGGGCGCAGGACATCAGCCGGGTCATCGCGCTGGACGCGCTGGCCGGAACCGATCCGTTCCAGGCCCTGCAGCAGGTCGATATCGCCCTGAGAGACCCGATTGTCCTAGGCACCCCACCGAATATCCGCATCCTGGTCGACCTGATGCAGCTGCGGGCCGACCTGCTGGACGGGCTGGGCTATGTTCAGGCCGCCGACGCCTGGGCCGACCTCGCCCGCACCCGGGCCTTTGCCCGGACCGAACTGGGCGAGGACCCGGTGCCCGCCTTCATCAAGGCCGCCAAAGCCTACGAGGCGCAGGGCGCCGTCAGCTCGGCCCGCACGATGATCGAGGCCGCCATCACCGCCGAGGAGGAAACCGGCCGCAGCGATGCGGTGCTGCGCGATCTCTATGCCGAACTCGTGCGACTGACGGAACTGATGGGCGATGACGACGCCGCCGACCGGGCGCGCGCCGCGCTCGAGGCGCTGGCTTCGCCGTCGCTCGAGACATCGTTTGCCGGCGATGACGACGGATTCCACGCAGTCGATGTCTACTATGCCACCGACCGCGCCCGCAGTGGCGATTCGCATCCCGCCCGGTTCTATGGCGGCGAACGCGGCGACCGGCTGGAACTTGGGATTGCCACGGTCACGATCCCCAACATCCACGTCGCCGGACAGGTCGAGAAACCCTCGATCTGGCGGCTGGAATTCCGCGCCAACCCGTCCAAGCACATCCTGCTTAAATCGGTCGAGCCGGTCGATCCCGACAGTTTCTATGGCCGCCTGCAGGACGAGTTCGAGGAGGACGGCCAGCGCGATCTGCTGGTCTTCATCCACGGCTACAACACCAGTTTCGAATATGCCGCCCAGCGCACGGCCCAGGTGGTGCACGACATGGGCAACGGCACGGTTCCGGTGCTGTATTCCTGGCCCTCGCGCGACACGACCATCGGTTATAACGCCGACGCCGCCGTCGTGCGGCTGTCTGGCCGCCGCCTCGCCCGCTTTCTCGAAGACCTGGTGCTGCGCTCCGGCGCGCGCTCGATCAACGTCGTCGCGCATTCAATGGGCAACCGCGCCCTGACCGACGCGCTGGAGATCATGGCCCTGCGCCGAGATGCCCGTCCCGGCGACCAGCCGATCCTCGACCAGGTGATGTTTGCCGCCCCCGACGTCGACGCAGAGCTGTTCGGCGCGATGGCGGGCACCTTTGCGCCGCTGGCGCAGCGCATGACGCTCTATGCTTCGTCCACGGACTGGGCGCTGGTCTCCTCGGGCAAGCTGCACGGATCTGCCCCCCGCGCCGGGCTGGGCGGGGACGTGATCCTGGCACACCCGGCCTTCGACAGCATCGACATGACCTCGCTGGGCGACGACATGCTGGCGCACAACTACTTTTCGAACGACAGTTCGGCCTTGGTCGACATCATGACGCTGTTCTGGCGCGACGTGCCGCCGGAACGCCGCTGCGGGTTGCAGGCGCGTCCCGCGCGCGACGGCACCGTCTGGGAGTACCGCGAAGGGGTCTGCCCCTCGAACGACCTGATCGGCGTCATTTCCTACGCCCAGTCCCGCCACCTGCGGACCAGCAACGAACTGCGCACCCTCGTCGCCGATCTCCTGTCCGAGGAAAGCCGCGTCGAACGGGTCATGAGTGTACTCGACCAGATCCTGGACGCGGTCCGCTGAACCTGCAGACATCAAAAAAGTCGGCTGCACCTCCCGGTGCAGCCGACTTTCTTCTGTTCGGTTAACGCCCCGACGGGTCAGCTAGGCCCGACCATGAAGCAGGTCATCTGCCGTGCCTGAAGCCGGCGGCAGGCCAGTTCCGCCCCGTCGCGCGTCATTCCCATGAACATCGCATCAAAGCCGGTCTTGCCCCGCACCACCTTACGCAGTGCATCATCCAGAGTCGCGGTTTCCGTGAGCCCGGTCTTCAACAGCATCTTCTGCGCCAGGTACTCGTTGGGGAAACGGCCCACGTTGATGCCCCAATGCCGCCCGCCCGAGGTCGACAGACGCGTGACGACCTCGGCCTTGCGGGCCGGCGTCGGCGTATCCTTGAAAGTGAGCGTGGCGGCGGCAGCCGCAACCGCGGCGGGCCGCTGCACCGGTTTCTTCGATTCCGCTGGCGCCGCCACATCGGTAACATCGGCCAAGATAACCACGTCCGGATCGTCGGGCGCGGGGTCCGGCGCCGTATCGGAGGCCAGCACAATCTCCTGCAACTCGCGCTCGATGTCCTTGCCCACCGAGGCCACCAGCGGCGCCACCTTGGCCGGGTCTACCGTGCTGCCAGGCCGCGCCTTGGGCCGCAGGCTGCGGGTCACGGCAGCAGAGGCAACCCGTATCGACTTGGCGCGCGTGCCCGGTGCCGGATCAGAGGTATTGGCAACCACGATACCACCGGCGCCAGCCCCCTTGCCAAGGTAGGGTGGGCGGTCCGGTGTGCGCATTTTCACCCAGGTCGGGGACTTCTTGAACCCCAGGTCCAGCAGTTCGGCCACTCGCGCGTTGCGCGTGGCAGTGGACCGACCGCCAAATACGGTCGCGATCACCCGTTCGCTGCCACGCTCGGCCGAGGCAACGAGGTTGAAACCGGCTGCGCGGGTGTACCCTGTCTTGATGCCGTCCGCGCCACGGTACGAACTCAGCAGCCGCGAGTTGGTGTGATTCACCCGGCGCACACCTGCATCCGCAGTCTTGCGCGAGAACAGGTTGTAGTACTGCGGGTAGTCGTAGATCACATGCTGCCCCAGGATCGTCATGTCGCGCGCCGTCGACAGGTGCCCGCTTTCGGTCAGGCCGTGGGCATTCTTGAAGGTGGTGCGCGTCATGCCCATCGCCTTGGCAGTCCGATTCATACGGCGTGCAAAGGCGGCCTCGGACCCCTCGATCCCCTCGGCGATGGCCGTGGCGGCGTCATTGGCCGATTTGACCGCCGCCGCACGCACCAGATAGCGTAGCTTGATCTGTTGGCCGGGTCGAAGGCCCAGCTTCGACGGCTCTTCGGCGGCGGCCTTCCGCGACACGGTGATTAGCGTGTCCATCGTCAGCTCACCGTTCTGCACCGCCTCGAAGGCGATATAGAGCGTCATCATCTTGGTCAGGGAGGCGGGATGCAGGCGGGTGTCGGCATTCTGCGCATGCAGCACCTTGCCGTTGCGTGCGTCCATCACCAAGGCTGCATAGGGCGCAGCCGCTACGCTGAGCGGCAACAGAACCATGAGCCACACGAACATGAAGAAATACAGGCCCCAATGGCCTGACTGCCTGCGACGTCCCGTCACGATACACTGCCTTTCTGCCTCGTCCCCCCGATTTTTCGGTTGGGGTTGTTGCTTATGTCCCGGCCCCATTTTGCGCAGCCGTGGTTAAGAGAATGCTAACACGAAAACAGCTTCAAGAGAAGCGGACAATGCCCTGATATTCATAGGTTTTTATCATTGTGAACGCGCTAGATGTAGCGGGTCAAGACAGGTCCGCCCCCTAGACCGTCCATTGGGGCGGGACTGTGGCGAAATATGGCCGAAATGTGGCGACTCGGGTCGCCCCCCTTTCAACCGATCTCGTGAACGAGGCCGGGAAGGTCCCCAAGGTCAATCAGGGTCCGGAATCGCGGCGCTTCGGGGGGCTCGGCATGTTCCAGCGCCCAGGCCAGGTCATGCGGGACATGCACGCCCCAGGCCCCGGCCGCGATGGCGGGGACGACGTCCGATTTCATCGAATTGCCCACCATCATCGCCGCACCGGCGCCGCCGGGCAGGGCACCGAAGATGCGCGCATAGGTGTCGGGCTGCTTGTCCGAGACGATCTCGACCCCGTCAAAAAGGTCCCCTAGGCCCGATTGAGCCAGCTTGCGTTCCTGGTGCAGCAGGTCGCCCTTGGTGATCAGCAGCACCCGGTGCGTATCGGCCACCGCCTCGACCGCCTCCTGCGCATGGGGCAACAGCTCGATCGGGTGGGCCAGCATATCGCGCCCCGCCGCCATCAGGTCCGAGATGACAGAGGCCGGCACCCGCCCCTCCGTAACCTCGATGGCGGTCTCGATCATCGACAGGACAAAGCCCTTCACCCCGAATCCGTAGTGGCCGATATTGCGCCGCTCGGCCTCGATCAGGCGTTCGGCCAGGTGGTCCTTTTCCGCGTAGTCGCGCAGAAGGTCGGCGAATCGCTCTTGTGTGAGCACGAAAAAGCGCTCGTTGTGCCACAGGGTATCGTCCGCATCGAAACCGATTGTTTGCAGTTTTTTCGGCATCCTGTATGCAGCCGCGAACGGCCCCCTTTTCGCCAACGTCCCCTACCCTATATACAGGGGCCGTAGACGGAAACCCAAAGCGCGATTGCCCTGATGACAGACGCCCACTTCACACGGACGTTCATGATGACCGGCACCCCGCCCGATGACGGCGAGGGCGACGCCGGTATCGCCGTGAAGACCAAGCCCAGGACCAAGCGCCCGCCGCTCTACAAGGTTCTGCTGCTGAACGATGATTATACGCCGATGGAATTCGTCGTTCACGTGCTGGAACGGTTCTTTGGCATGACCCATGCGCAGGCCTTCGAGGTCATGCTGACCGTCCACAAGAAGGGTGTCGCCGTGGTCGGCGTCTTCAGCCACGAGATCGCCGAGACCAAAGTGGGACAGGTCATGGATTTTGCCCGCCGGCACCAGCATCCCCTGCAATGCACGATGGAGAAGGAATAGGCGCCCGCGCCTTTCCGTCCCATGTCGTCCGATCGCCTTTCCTTCGCCCTCGCCTCCGGCGGCCTTTCCCTGCCTTCCGACGGGCGTATTGCCCTCTTTGGCGCGCCCGGAGATGCCGCGCTTGACGGGTTGGACCCGACCCGCGTCGAGGTCATCCAGACCTTCTTTCCCGATCACACCGCCTGGCAACAGCGCGGCATCGCCGTGCAGTCCGAGCCACAAGGCCCCTATGCCGCGGTCATCGTGACCCTGCCCCGCGCCCGTGACCTGGCCGAGGACCGCATCGCCCGGGCCAGCGCCTTGGCGCCCGGCGGGCTGGTGGTGGTCAACGGCGCCAAGACCGACGGGGTCGAGGCCCTGGCCAAGGCCCTGCGCGGCCGCGTGACGCTGTTGGGCCAGGTGTCCAAGGCACATGGCAAATGCCTGTGGTTCGAGGGCGGTGCCGATCTGGCGGACTGGCGGCATGATCCCGCGCGCCTGCCCTCGGGCGACCTGACCGCGCCAGGCATCTTTTCCGCCGACGGCCCCGATCCGGCCAGCCAGGCCCTGGCCAAGGCCTTGCCGTCCACGCTCAAGGGGCGTTTTGCCGATCTCGGCGCCGGTTGGGGCTGGTTGTCGCGCCAGATCCTGGCCCGTGAGTCCGTCACCGAACTGCATCTCGTCGAGGCAGAGAAGGCCGCGCTGGATTGCGCGCGCGAAAACGTCACCGACACCCGCGCGCAGTTCCACTGGGCCGATGCAACGGAGTGGACGCCTGCCAGTGCGCTGGACGGTGTCATCATGAACCCACCCTTTCACCAGGGCCGCAAGGCCGATCCGGACATCGGTCGCGCCTTCATCACCTCTGCCGCCCGCATCCTTGCGCCGCACGGACGGCTCTGGCTGGTTGCCAACCGCCACCTGCCCTACGAGGCCACGCTGGCCGAGAGTTTCCGCGACACCACCGAAATCGGCGGCGACAACCGGTTCAAGATCCTCCAGGCCGCACGCCCCTCTCGTCAACGGCGCTGAACCCGGTTAGCTTGACCGGACAACCCTCACGAGGCCCCCATGAGTTTCTCCATCGAAGGCAAGACCGCGATCGTGACCGGCGCCGCCAATGGCGTGGGCCTGGCCATCGCCCGGCATTTCGCCAACAAGGGCGCCAACGTCATGCTCGCCGACATGGACGAGCCGCAGCTGGTCAAGGAATGCAAGGGGTCCGACGACGACAGCGCGATCCGCTACTTTGCCGGCGACCTGCGCGAACGCCTGACAATGGCAAACCTTCTTTCCGCCACGCTCGACGCCTTTGACCGGGTCGACATCCTGATCAACGGCTCGCGCCAGCTGCTGACCTCCGATCCGCTGGACCTGGAGGATGACACGATGGAAACGCTTCTGTCGCAGAACCTGACGACGGCCTACCGCATGACCCAGCTGGTCTCGCGCCGGATGATCAAGCAGGCGGCGGGACAGGAAGAGGGACAGGTGGGCGCCATCGTCAACCTGTCGTCCATCGCCGCGCGCCGCACGCATCCCGAACTGCTGGGTTATTCCGTGTCCTGCGCCGCGCTGGACCAGATGACCCGCTCGATGGCCGTGGCGCTGGCGCCGCACCGGATCCGCGTGAACGCGGTCGCCTTCGGTTCGGTCATGTCCTCCAGCCTCAAGGACACGCTGCGCGAGCACAAGAGCTATCGCTCTGACATCGAGGACCACACGCCGCTGGGCCGCATCGCCGCCCCGCGCGAACTGGCGGAGTCGGTGCAGTTTCTTTCCTGCGAGGGCGCGGGCTTTGTCACCGGCCAGATCATGACGGTCGACGGCGGGCGCACCCTGCTGGACCCGGTGGCGGCCCCGGCGCACTGACGCTTGTCGCGCGTGCCATGCTGACCTAGACATCCCTGAAAAGGGAGAGCACCGCATGATGGACACCGAAAAGGACCGCGCCAGCAGCTGGTTCCGCCAGTTGCGCGACGAGATCGTTGCCGCTTTCGAAGGGCTGGAGGACAGCCATTCCGAAGGCCCCTTCTCTGACATGGCATCGGGCCGCTTCGAGGTGACCGAGACAAAGCGCGCCTCCGACGACGGATCAGACGCGGGCGGCGGACTGATGAGCGTCATGCGCGGCGGACGCGTGTTTGAAAAGGTCGGCGTCAACGTCTCGACCGTCTACGGCACCCTGGGCGAGGCCGCGCAAAAGGCGATGGCGGCGCGTGGCGTGCCCGGCATGGACAACGACCCGCGCTTCTGGGCCTCGGGCATCAGCCTTGTCGCCCACATGCAGAACCCGCATTGCCCCGCCGTCCACATGAACACCCGCATGTTCTGGACCCCGGGCGCCTGGTGGTTCGGCGGCGGGTCCGACCTGAACCCCTGCATCGAATACGATGAGGACACGGCGCATTTCCACGCCACCCAAAAGGCGCATCTCGATCCGCACGGGGACACGCTCTACCCCGAGCTGAAGGCCTGGGCGGACGAGTATTTCTACATCCCCCATCGTCATCGCGCGCGCGGCGTCGGCGGCATCTTCATGGACGATCGCAACACCGGCGACTGGGGGGCGGATTTCGCACTGACGCAGGACATCGGCCGCGCCTTTCTGCCCGCCTACCTGCCGCTGGTGGAAAAGCGCCGGGTGCAGGCCTGCACCGAGGACGACAAGGACACCCAGTTGATCCACCGCGGGCTCTATGCCGAATACAACCTGGTCTATGACCGGGGCACCAAGTTCGGGTTGGCCACTGGCCATGACGCCAATGCCGTCCTGATGAGCCTGCCACCATTGGCGAAATGGGTCTGAGCGCCGAACAGTGAGCGGTTTCGACCTCTCCCTCTATCTCGACCGGCTGCGCATCAGCCACGTGCCGGTCACGGTCGAGGGGCTGTCCCGGCTGCAATCGGCGCAGATCCGGCGCATTCCCTTCGAGGACATCGACCCCTTCCTGGGGATAGCCCCCGGCGTAGGCTCTGCAGAAGTCGCCGACAAGATCCTGCACCGGGGCCGTGGCGGCTATTGCTTTGAACAGAACCGGCTGTTTCAGGACGCCTTGCAAGCGCTGGGGTTCGATGTGACACGGCGCCTGGCCCGCGTCCGCAAGGGGGCGAGGCAGGACGGCGCGCGCACCCATCTCCTGTTGATCTGCCGGATCGATGGCACCGATTACCTGGCCGACGCCGGATTTGGCGGACCAACTCCGCTAGAGCCACTCTTGCTGCATGAGAATGGCCCCCAGACCGCTCCCAACGGCAGCTATATCCTGCACGACGATCCCGGAACCAGAGAGCGGGTGCTTTTCCTGCGCAAGCCCGATGAGGAGTTCGCGCTGTACGGCTTCGATGATGCCCATGTCAGCGACAGCGACATCGAGGCCGGGAACTTTCTTTGCACGCACTGGCCGCAGGCGCCTTTTCCGCATCACCTCATGGTCAAGGGCTATGACGGGGATATGCTGCTGGGCCTGCTGGACCGACAGTTGAACGAAGCGGGCGAGAAACGGCTGCTGACCAGCGCCGAAGCCCTGCGCAATGTCCTTTGCGTCAGGCTGGGCCTCGTGCTGCCGGATACCACGATTCAGGCCCTCTGGGACCGCATCCAGGTCCTTTCGGCACCGTCCCCGTAATCCGGCCCCGGGCGGGCACGACCCGGAGCCTTGCGCCGGTTGCCCTTCATGCCTCGCGCCATTTTCCCGGCGCGATCCCGTCCAGCGTCCAGTCCCCGACCGACCAGCGCACCAGACGCAGGCAAGGCAGACCGACATGGGCGCACATGCGCCGCACCTGCCGGTTGCGCCCCTCGGTGATGGTCATCTCCAGCCAGGCGTCGGGCACCGTCTTGCGGAACCTCACCGGCGGAACGCGCGGCCAGAGGTCTGGCGGATCGATCGCCACGCAGCGCGCCGGACGAGTCGGTCCGTCCTTCAGCGTGACGCCCTTGCGCAGCGCCTCAAGCTGATCCGGGGCCGGCGTGCCCTCGACCTGCACAAGGTAGGTCTTGGGCCGCTTGAATTTCGGACTGGCGATCCGTGCCTGCAGCCGCCCGTCGTCGGTCAGCACCAATAGCCCCTCGCTGTCGCGGTCCAACCGGCCCGCCGGATAGACCCCCGGCACGTCGATGAAATCCGACAGGGTTGCGCGCGGCGTGTCCGCGTTGCCCTTGTCGGTGAACTGCGAAAGCACACCGAACGGCTTGTTGAACAGGATCACGCGCGCCATGCCCTCACCTCCGCGCCGCAAAGAAGTCACGCAGCAACCCCGAAGCCGCGCCCCCGCCGATGCCATCATAGATTTCCGGCACGTGATGGCACTGCGGGTGGGAAAACACCCGCGGCCCCTGCGCCACGCCGCCGGATTTCGGATCGGACGCACCGTAGTACAGCCTCCGGATACGGGCGAAACCGATCGCCGCGGCGCACATCGGACACGGCTCCAGCGTGACGTAAAGATCATGCTCCGGCAACCGTTCGGACCCCAGCATCGAACAGCCGGCGCGGATCACCTGCACTTCGGCATGGGCAGTGGGATCGCTCAATTCCCGGGTGCGGTTCCCTGCCTGCGCGATCACCTCGCCACCGGGCGAGACCAGGACAGCCCCAACCGGCACCTCGCCGCGCCGGGCGGCGGCCTGCGCCTCTTCCAGGGCGATGTCCATGTGGCTGCGGAATGTCATGCCACCTGTTAGCGCGGGCGGAGGGTGGGGGAAAGGCGCTTGCAAGCGCCTTCAAAGGGCCTTCGAAGGCCCTTTCGCCCGGCCCCGCTGCCGCGCTAAAGGACGTGGATGGAAAACAAGACCCCACCCGGAGAGCGAATCGCCAAGGTCATCGCCCGCGCAGGCCGCGCCAGCCGGCGCGAGGCCGAACGCATGATCGCCGAGGGCCGCGTCACCGTGAACGGCAAGGTGATCGACCGCGCCGCGCTGAACGTCACCGATGCGGACAAGGTCACCGTCGACGGCACTCCGCTGGAGGCTCCCGAAGCCGCGCGGCTTTGGCTGTATCACAAGCCGACCGGGCTGGTGACGACCACGCGCGACGAACAGGGACGGCCCACAATCTACGACGATCTGCCCGAGGATCTGCCCCGCGTCATGAGCGTCGGACGGCTCGACCTCAACTCCGAGGGATTGCTGCTG
The DNA here is from genome assembly GCF_028807275.1 of Mameliella sp. AT18. NCBI lineage: Bacteria > Pseudomonadati > Pseudomonadota > Alphaproteobacteria > Rhodobacterales > Roseobacteraceae > Antarctobacter > Mameliella sp. AT18. The sequence goes on along the minus strand of NZ_JARAMO010000004.1, from coordinate 6,105 downwards.
CTGACGAATGACGGGGCGATCAAGCGCAAGCTGGAACTGCCCTCGACCGGGTGGCTGCGGAAATACCGCGTCCGCGTCAACGGCCGCCCGACGGACGAGGTGCTGAAACCGCTGCGCGAGGGCATCGAGGTCGACGGACAGAAATTCCAGCCGATGCAGGTCAGCCTGGACCGCCAGCAGGGCGCCAACGCCTGGCTGACCGTTGGCCTGCGCGAGGGCAAGAACCGCGAGATCCGCCGCGCCATGACCGACATCGGCCTGACCGTGAACCGGCTGATCCGCGTGTCCTACGGGCCTTTCCAGCTGGGCCAGATGAAACCCGGCGAGGTGCAGGAGGTCCGCCGCAAGATCCTGCGCGATCAACTGGGACTGGAGCCCGAGCCGGAGGGCACGGCCAAGCCCGCGAAACAGGGCAAACCCGGCAAGCCCGGGCATCCGGGCAAGCGACAGGTTCAACGCCGCCGACGGGAGCCGAGAAAGGGTTAACGACAGGGCCGGCTGCGGCATTCGCTTCACCCTTCGTTAACTTTTCTTTATTTTTCCCGGCGCTTGCCCCGATTTCGCCCCGTTTCGCACGAATGTTGTCCTCATGGTGACAACATTCATAGCCCTTTCGATTCTCCTCGCCTCCGCCCTGCTGGTGGTAGGGAACCTGCGCATGGTCGCGGTGGACACCTTCGACGCGGTGGCCACCTATACCCGTCGCGCACGGAAGAACGGGCAGTTGATAAGACACATCGCCTATTTCGCACTCTGGCTGATGATCTTCATCATGAGCTACACCTGAGGAGGCGCCGGGGCGGATGGACCATATCCACGACACCGCAGAATCCGCCCCTGACGAGGGCGCTGACGGTCTGGCCGTCGAAAGGACGCAGATCGATTCCGGTCTGAACTTCCTCTTTCTGGCCGCCTTCCCCCTTTTGCTCTGGGTCTTCCAGGATTCCTTTGCCGGCATTGCCACCGCGATTGCCCTGCTCTGGGTCTACTCGCTGGCGCTGCGCCTGATCGCGGCCGGGCAGCAGATTCATCATGACTACGACCATGCCGAGGTTGCGCGTGCCCCGCGGGTGCCTCGCAAGGTGATCGGGTCCATCCTGATCGGCTTCGTCGTGCTGATCCTCGCCGGACACAAGTACGACAACCTGTGGATTCCGGCGCTGACCGGGGTCTTGGCCGCCGGGCTGGCCCTTTCCGCTTTCGGTCCGGACCCGATGCGCGACAAGGGTTCGGGACGGGCACGGCGCGAGGCGGCCCTGGACAGTGTCGAAGCGGCCCTTGCCTCGCTGGCTGACCGCGTTGCCGCGCTGGACGATGCCACGCTGACGCTCAAGGTCGAGGCCGCACGCCGGCTGGTGCTGACCCCGATGCGGCAGATCTCGGGCGATCCCCGGACAGCCGAGCGGCTTGATCGGCCCGCGCGCAGGGTCGTGGAGATCATGGAACAGGAAATCGACCGACTCGAGGCGGCCTGGAAGGCGCAGGGCCACGTCTTTGCCCGGCGGCGGTTTCTTGCCAAGCTCGATATCATGACCGACAGCTTTGAAAGCTTTGCCATGCAAAACGGCATCCGGAGCACCCGCGACGCATTTGAAAGGCAGGCCGACCAGCTGATCGACAGGATGCCCCGGGAATCCGCGGCCTGACGTTGCGCTCCGGGACTTCCCCCTAGCAAGCGCCGCTTTTTGCCCTTAAGTTCCGCCTTGGAAAGGCGCGATAAAAGCGCCGATACCCGGGGAGTGCGATGTCTGGAAACGCCTTGCAGAAGGTGAGCTACGTCCTGCTGATCGTTCTGCTTTTCGGAGTGGCGACCGGCTGGCTGGGAGGGCTTTGATCGCATGGCCCGAAAGTACGGCGGAAAATTCAGCCCCGACGGGTCTTCGGACGGCCCTGACGACCGGCCGCACGAGGACCGCCCGGCCTACCACGGCGCCCGGGTTTCGCCCGCGGGCGCACGGTCAAATGTCCTGTTCATTCCCGGCGTCATTCTGGCGATCCTGTCGATCAATGACGGTGCCATCGGCATGGCCGCAGGCCTTGCCGGTGCGGCGGCGCTGCTGTTGGGCGCTTGGCTCTTGCGTGACGGGCTGATCGCCGAATCCGCCTACCACGAACGCAAGATCGCCCGCCGCCCGGCCATCCCGCGCAAGATTTTCGCCGCCGTGCTGTGCGGTATCGGGGCCGGCATCGCCGCATGGCGGTCGGAACCCGGCCTGATCGCTCCGCTGATTTTCGGCGGCGCCGCAGGCGTTCTGCACATTGGTGCCTTTGGTATCGACCCGCTGAAAGACAAGGGGATGGAGGGGATCGATACCTTCACCCAGGATCGCGTCGCCAAGGTCGTGGACGAGGCGGAAAGCTATCTCAACGCCATGACCGACGCCGTGAAACGCGCCGGGGACCGCCAGGTCGAGGCGCGGGTGGACCGCTTTACCGTCAAGGTGCGTGAGATGATCCGCACAGTCGAGGAAGACCCCCGCGACCTGACCGGCGCGCGCAAGTTCCTGGGCGTCTACCTGATGGGTGCGCGTGACGCGACAGTGAAATTCGCGGACATCTTTTCCCGCCAGCAGGACCGCGATGCCCGCAGCGATTACATGATGCTGCTGACCGATCTCGAAGAAAGCTTCGACAAGAAGATCGACAAGCTGCTGGCGGACAACAACGAAGACTTGAACGTGGAAATCGAGGTGCTGCGCGACCGCCTGCAACGCGAAGGCGTCCATCTCGAACCAAGATGAATTTATTGAACGGGGGATCCCATGTCTGAAAACATACGTCAGGAAGCCGAAAAGACCGTGGCCTTGGTCGACGAGGTGAACGCCGTTGTTCTGCCCGATCCGGTCGAGGCGAACGCCGTCGTGCCGCTCAAGGATGCACCCGCCGAGGTCAGTGGCGAGATCCGCTCGCGGATGGACGAACTGGACATGGCGGATACCAATTCCATCGTCTCCTTCGGCTCTGCCGCCCAGGCCGAACTGCAGGAAATCAGCCAGGCCATGCTGACCGACGTGCGCAACAAGGACGTGGGTCCGGCGGGCGATTCGCTGCGCAACATCGTCACCACGATTCGCGGTTTTTCCGTGTCCGAACTGGACGTGCGCCGCGAGCGCAGCTGGTGGGAGAAACTGTTGGGCCGCGCCGCGCCCTTCGCCAAATTCACCGCCCGTTTCGAGACCGTGCAAGGCCAGATCGACAAGGTCACTGACGACCTGCTGAAGCACGAGCATGTCCTGCTCAAGGACATCAAGTCGCTCGACCTGCTGTATGAAAAGACCCTGCAGTTCTACGATGAGCTGGCCCTGTATATCTCCGCTGGCGAGGCCAAGATCGAGGAACTCGACACCACCGTGATCCCCGCCAAGGAGGCCGAGGTGCAGGCCGCACCCGAGGGCGAACAGGTGATGAAGGCGCAGGAACTGCGTGACCTGCGCGGCGCCCGCGACGACCTGGAACGCCGGGTGCATGATCTCAAGCTGACCCGCCAGGTCACCATGCAGTCGCTGCCCTCGATCCGGCTGGTGCAGGAAAACGACAAGTCGCTGGTCACCAAGATCAACTCGACCCTCGTCAACACCGTGCCGCTCTGGGAAACCCAGCTGGCGCAGGCGCTGACGATCCAGCGGTCGAAACAGGCGGCCGCCGCCGTGCGCGACGCCAATGACCTGACCAACGAACTGCTGACCTCGAACGCCGCCAACCTGCGCGACAGCAACAAGATGATCCGCGAAGAGATGGAGCGCGGCGTCTTCGACATCGAGGCCGTCAAGCAGGCCAACGCCGACCTGATCGCCACCATCGAGGACAGCCTGCAGATCGCCGACGAGGGCAAGGCGCGCCGCGCCAAGGCCGAGGAGGAACTGCAGAAGATGGAGCACGAGCTGCGCGATACGCTTGCCTCTGCCAAGTCCCGGCGCGAAGCGGCCGGATCGGTTCCGGGCTGAGGAAGACCATGAAGGGCGGCCTGAAAACAGCATTGGCACTTTCGGCTGCCCTGATCCTGTCGGGGTGTGTCGGCTCTGATCTTGCGCCGCGCAAGACGGGGATCAAACCGGCGGCACGGCCAGCAACGCTGGCCCCCGCCGAAAAGCCGGCTGCGGAGCCCTCGCGCGCCAGCCGGGCCCTGACGCAATACTATGGCCGCGTGCAGAACGACCTCCTGGCGCGCGGCCTCCTGCGCACCGATGGCGGCGGGCCGGACACGGCCTTTACCGACACGATGCTGGTCCGGAACTTCGCGGCCATCGCGCTCGAAGAGGAATACGAACGCGGCGCCGGCCTGCGGCCGTCGTCCGGCGCGCCCAGCGCGATCAAGAAATGGACGATCCCGGTCCGCATGACGACCGAGTTCGGCCCCGGCGTCCCCAAGGACCAGATCGCAGAGTCTCGCGCCCAGGTTGCCTCGTTCGCGGCACGCCTGTCGCGGGTCACCGGGCATCCGATCTCGATGGTCGACCGCAACCCCAATTACCACGTCCTGTTCATGTCCGAGGACGACGCCGGCCTGATCGCCCCGCGCATCCGCGAGATCGTTCCGGACGTGAACCCGACCGCGCTGCGCATCTTCGACAACCTGCCGCGCGGCATCCACTGCGTCGTGGTCGCCTTCTCGCGCAGCCCGGGCGGCTATGACTATGGCACCGCCATCGCGGTGATCCGGTCGGAACATCCGCCGCTCTTGCGCCGATCCTGCATCCACGAGGAACTGGCACAGGGCATGGGCTTGGGCAATGACAGCCCCCGCGCCCGGCCGTCCATCTTCAACGACGACGATGAATTCGCGCTACTGACGGGCCATGACGAGATGCTGCTGAAAATCCTCTACGACCCGCGTCTGAAACCGGGGATGAGTGCCGAAGAGGCACTGCCGATCGTGCAGAAGAAAGCCGCAGAATTGATGGGCACCACGGGCCCAAGCTGATTTAGGGAGAGTAACATGGGCATCTGGGATTTCCTTTCGGGACAGTTCATCGACGTCATCCACTGGACGGACGACACCCGCGACACGATGGTCTGGCGGTTCGAACGTGAAGGCCACGAAATCAAGTACGGCGCCAAGCTGACGGTGCGCGAAGGCCAGGCCGCGGTCTTTGTCCACGAGGGCCAGCTTGCGGATGTCTTCACCCCCGGTCTCTACATGCTCGAGACCAACAACATGCCGATCATGACCTCGCTGCAGCACTGGGACCACGCCTTCCAGTCGCCGTTCAAGTCCGAAGTCTATTTCGTCAACACCAACCGCTTCACCAATCTCAAGTGGGGCACCAAGAACCCAATCATGCTGCGCGACCCGGAATTCGGGCCGACCCGTATCCGGGCCTTTGGCACCTATTCGATCAAGGTGGCCGACCCCGCGCTCTTCATGACCGAAATCGTCGGCACCGACGGCGAATTCACGATGGACGAGATCAGTTTCCAGATCCGCAACATCATCGTGCAGGAGTTTTCCAAGGACATCTCTGCCAGCGGAATCCCGGTGCTGGACATGGCCGCCAATACCGGCGAGGTCGCCGAGTTGATCCGCAAGGCCATCGACCCGGTGATCCACCAGTACGGGCTTGAACTGGCCGAACTCTACATCGAGAACATCTCGCTGCCCGAAGCCGTGGAAAAGGCGCTGGATGCGCGGACTTCGCGCGGGATCGCGGGCAACCTCGACGACCACATGAAATGGAAGGCCGCCGAGGCAATGGGCCAGGGCGGCGCGATGGACCAGTCGATGGGCATGGGCTTCGGCGCCGGCATGGGGATGCAGATGGCCAATGCGATGGGCCAGCAAGGCCCCTGGGGCGCAGCGCCCCAGCAGCAGGGACGCCCGCAGCCCGCCGCTGCGCCGATGGCGCCGCCGCCACCGCCGGTCGAACATGTCTGGCACCTGGCCAAGAACGGGCAGACTTCCGGCCCCTACTCCAAGGCGGACCTGGGCAAGATGGTCGCCAGCGGTGAATTGACCCGCGAAACCCATGCCTGGACCCAGGGGCAGGACGGTTGGAAACGGGCCGGAGAGGTGCCGGAGCTTGCACAGCTCTTCACCGTCATGCCGCCACCGCCGCCGCCGATGTAAGCGACTGCGTGCCCCCGTCCCGGGCTTGCCCCGGGACCTCG
>NZ_JARAMO010000035.1:0-52332 GCF_028807275.1 Mameliella sp. AT18 | reverse complement strand
TTCGGCATGATGTCGATGATCACGCCGCCCGTGGCATTGGCGGCCTTTGCCGCCGCGACGATCACCAGGGACGATCCGCTTGGCACCGGGCTGGCGGCGATGCGGGTGGGTTGGGCGGCCTTCATCCTGCCCTTTGTCTTTGTCGCCACGCCCGAGATCCTGATGCAGGGCGGCTGGGCCGGGATCGCGTTGAACCTGGGGCTTGCGCTGATCGGGGTCGGCGCGGTGACCGCCGGAATCGTTGGATTCTGGGGCAATCGCCTGTCCATGGTCCTGCGGCTGGGACTGGTGGCGCTGGGGATCGTGACCCTGCCGCTGGGGTTCCTGCCCGGCGCGGCGGCCTGGCACATTCCGGCGGCATTGGCGGTGATCGCGCTGGCCGTGGTTCTGAGACTGCGCGCCCGCGCAGGTGAAAAAACAAATCAAGGGAGGAGAACGACATGACATGTCTCAAGGGAACGATGCTGGGCGGCGCGCTTGCGCTGACGCTTGGCGTCGGGGCGGCGACGGCACAGGTGGTGACGGTGGCCAGCGGTGCGCAGGGATCGCTGGCCTACAACACCGGGCAGGCGGTGGCCAAGGTGGCGAACGAGGCGGGGATCATCGCCCGGACCCAGCCGCTGGTGGGCTACCTGCCACTGATCAACTCGGGCGAGGTGGACTTCGGGTTCTCTAACGGGGTCGAAGCGGAATATGCCTATACCGGCACCGGAAACTATGACCGCGCCCATCCCAACATGCGGCTGGTGGGCACGATGTTCCCGCTGACCACCTCGATCATGGCGCCCTGCGACCTGGGCCTGACCTCTGTCGCGGAACTCAAGGAACAGGCCGGGGACCTGCGCATCGCGTCCGAATATACCTCGTCCACCATCATCCCCTTCTATATCGCCGGTGGCCTTGCCAATGCGGGCCTCGGCTATAACGATTTCCAGCAGGTGCCGGTGGCCAGTTTCGTGGCCGGCATCAACGCGCTGGGGGACGAGCTGGTCGATGTGGCATTGGTCAGCCTGAACTCGGGGGCCGGTCAACAGGCGGCGGTCAAGCTGCAGGACCGTGGCGGGCTCTGCTACATCTCGCTGGACAAATCCGAGGCAGGGCAGGCGGCCTTCAAGGAATTCCTGCCGGCGGGCAACATCGTGTCCCTGCCGCAGAACGACAAGATCAACGGGCTGCAGGATTACGGCGCCAACCTGATGGCGATCCCGTGGGTACTGTTGACCAATGGCGACGTGGACGATGACCTTGTCTACGAGATGACCAAGGCCGTGGTTGAGGGCAAGGAGGCGCTCAAGGCCAGCTTTGGCGCCTTTGCCCGCGCGGATGCCGCGACGATGGCCCCGGCCTCGGAGGTGCCCTATCACCCCGGCGCGCTGAAATATTTCGAAGAAGCCGGGATCGCGGTCGGTCAATGACAGGGACGGCGCGCGGGCCGGTTCCGCGCGCCGATCATACAGGAAAGGGACGGGCATGATGACCCAGGTGACGGCCGGGGACGGCCATGTGCTGGACTGCTGGCTGGCAGAGGCCGAGGGCCAAAGAAAGGGCGGGATCGTGGTCCTGCAAGAGATCTTTGGCGTGACGGACCAGCTGAAGGCGGTTGCGGCGCGCTACGCGGCGCAGGGCTATGACGTGGCGGCGCCCGCGCTCTTCGACCGCCAGGCAAAGGGCATGGTGATCCCCTTTTCCGAGGCGCCCCGGGGGCGGGACCTGATGCTGGCCTCGGACCCGGAGCAGGTGATGATGGACGTCGAGGCGAGCATTGCGATGCTGGCAGCGCGCGGTGGCAAGGTGGCGGTGATCGGCTTTTGCTGGGGCGGCGGGCTGGCATTGCGGGCGGCGCAAGGGTTGCCCGTGGCCTGCGCGGTGTCCTTTTACGGAACACGGCTGGATGCCTACCAGACCGCCCCGCTGGTGGCGCCTGTGCAGGGGCACTGGGGGACAGAGGACAGCCATGTTCCGCCCGAGATGCTGGAGGCGGCACGGGCCTACTGGCCGGGGATGGAGGTCTTTACCTACGAGCACGCCGGCCATGCCTTTGCCAACGAGGCGCGGCCCGCCGATCATGTCCCCGAGGCCGCCGAGCTGGCCCATGACAGAACAGCGGAGTTCATTGCGCGCCATGTCTGAACGTATCGCTTTCATCGGGCTTGGAGAGGCGGCCTCTGCCCTTGTCGAAGGCTGGGGCGCCGGGCGGGCGGCGTCGGTCCGGGCCTATGACATCAAGTCGGCCTCCGCCGACACCGCGCCGGAGATCGCCGACCGGGCCGCACGACTGGGTGTCACCGCCTGCGCCAGCGCCGCCGAGGCGCTGGACGGGGCGGACCTGGTCTTTTGCACCGTGACCGCCGACCAGGCCGTTGCGGCGGCAGAATCCTATGCGCCTGACCTGCCGAATGGTGCGCTCTGGTGCGACCTGAACAGCTGTGCGCCGGCCTCCAAGGCGCGCGCCGCCAGGGCGGTGATCGCGGCGGGCGGGCGCTATCTGGACGTGGCGGTCATGGCGCCGGTCTATCCCAAACGCAACATGGTGCCCTGCCTGCTGGCCGGGCCGGAAGCACGGGAGGTCGCACCACTGTTGCAGGCCTTGCCGATGAACGTGAAGGTCGCGGGGGACACGGTCGGCCGGGCCTCGTCGATCAAGCTGGTGCGCTCGATCATGGTCAAGGGGATGGAGGCGCTGACGGCGGAATGCGTGCTGGCGGCTGTGGCCGCAGGGGTCGAGGACGAGGTCTTTCCCTCGTTGAAGGAGGGGCATCCCAAGATCGACGTGCCCAGCCGTGCCGCCTACAACTTTGAACGCAGCCTTGTGCATGGCGTGCGGCGCGGGGCGGAAATGGACGAGGCGGCACGCATGTTGTCGGACATGGGCCTGGACGGGGGCATGTCCGCCGCTGCGGCGAACTGGCAGCGTGCGCTGGCCACCACCGGGCTGGAACTGCCCGAGGGCGACGTGCCGGATCACCTGTGGTTCGCGCGCGAATACCTGAAACGCTTGCAAAAGGGGTAGGCGCGGGCCGCGGCGGCCCGCACCCCGTATGTGTCAGCCGAAGCTCTGCGTCATGCCGCGCCCGACAAGGTTGATGTCATCGGGATTGATGAGATCGTTGCCCGTCCAGCCGGAGAGGTCGTATTCTCCCATGCACTGCGCGACAAAGCCTTGCAGGTTGGCCAGGTCGCCCGTCGCAGTGGCGGTCAGCAGGGTTTCGATGCGGATGTTCTCGTAGTTGCCGGCATAGTTGCGCTCATAGAGTTCGTGCCGTCCGCCGAATTCCGTCCCGATCGCGTCCCAGAGCAGTTTCAGCAGCTTGACCCGGTCGATGGCGGCATAGCCGTTCGACCCGCGCACGAAACGGTCGAGATAGGGGCGGATCGCGTCGCTTTCGAAATCGGCCGCCGATGAGGGCAGGTAGATCAGGCCGGAGGCCACATGCCGTTCGATCAGCTCCTTGATGCGGCCATAGGCCATCGGCGCAAAGACCCGGTAGGCGAGGCCCACGTTGGTGTTGGGCAGGTTGAACCCGTCCGTGCCCTCCCAGGGGATCGGCGATTTCACCATCGCGTCGCTGAGGCCGTGGAACAGGTTGCGCCAGGCCAGGACCTCTCCCACCGCCGTCTGCACGCCGCGGAAATCCTTGGAACCCGTCGCCTCGACCGCCATCGAGAACAGCCCGGCGATGAAGTCCAGCTTGACCGACAGCCGGGTCAGACCGTGCAGCGTAAAGCGCGGGACAAAGCCCGAGGCCGGGAAGAAGCTGTTGATCTTGTCCGTGTCGCCGTAGACGAAGACGTTCTCCCAGGGCACCAGCACCTTGTCGAAAACGAGGATCGAGTCGTTCTCGTCCATTCGCGAAGACAGCGGGTAGTCGAAGGGCGAGCCGGTGGCGGCTGCGTTGAACTCGTAGGACGACCGGGCGATCAGCTTGACGCCTTCGGCATCCATCGGCGCGGTGAAGATCAGGGCGAATTCCTTGTCCTTCACCGGGATGCCGTAATGCGCGATGAAGTTGTAGTGCGTCAGCGCCGAACCTGTGGCCACCACCTTGGCGCCCGAGACCACCAGGCCCGCGTCGGTTTCCTTTTCGACATGCATGAAGACGTCGCGCACCTCTTCGATGGCGCGGTCACGGTCGATGGGCGGGTTGACGATGGCGTGGTTCCAGTAGTCGAGGCGGTTCTGCGTCTTGTGATACCAGTTCAGCGCGTTCTGGGCGTATTCTCCGTAAAAGCCGGAATTCGCCCCCAGAGTCCCCAGGAAGGCGGCCTTGTAGTCCGGCGACCGGCCCATCCAGCCGTATGAGACCTTCTGCAACTCGGCGATGGCGTCGCGGCTCTTGACCAGGTCGCCACTGGTCTTGGACCCCAGAAAGAAGGGGTGCGTGACGTTCTCGGTGCCGTTGTCGGCCTGGACGCCGATCATGTCCCGCTTTGCGTGGAACGTGTCGTACCAGCGCGCAACCATCCGCGCCGAATTGCGGAAGGCCGGGTGTTCGGTGACGTTCCTGACCCGCTCTCCATAGATGTAGATTTCGCGGCTGTCCTGGATGCTTTCCAGGAATTCCTGTCCGGTAAAGACCTCTGTTGCGCCTCCGGCGATCGCATCTCTGGGCATGGCGTTTCCTCCTCCAAATGCACCTGATGTGTTCTGTGCAGGGTCGCGCGTCGATCGTGCCCTGCCGCACAGACAGCCTGCGCATCGCGGGGCCGACCGGCTAGGTATCACCGGATACCGGGCCGGGTATCGCCTGACCGGTGCTGGCGCGGCTAGGGTGGGATCAACGCGAAAAGGGTGCGTGCCAGGGGAGGGACGCACAGGAGGAGGAAACCAGGATGTTCGATCTGAACCCGACCACCCGGTGTCACGCCGCGATGCCGCGCCTCGGGGCCAGCGTGGTCACCATCGGGGCCTTCGACGGGGTGCACGCGGGCCATCAACAGTTGATCGCAGGCATGGTGCGGCGGGCGCAGGAGCTGGGGGTTGCCTCTGTCGTCTGTACATTCGATCCACCGCCCAAGGTGTTTTTCGGACGCGCCGCCCAGCTTTGCCCGCTGGACGAGAAACTGGCGCGATTGACAGCGCTGGGGCCGGATCACCTTGTCGTTCTGCCCTTTGACGAGGCGCTGCGGGAACTGTCCCCTGCGGCGTTCATGGATCGGCTGGCATGGCTCCGCCCGCTGGAGATCCGCGTCGGCGGCGACTTTCGCTTTGGCTGCAAACAGGCCGGGGATGTGACCCTGCTGGCGCAGCGGTTCGACGTAGACCTGCAAACCCCTGTGCGTTGCGCCGCGGGCGAGGTGGTCTCCAGCACCCGCATCCGCGGCCTGCGCGCCGCCGGGGACCTGGCCGCCGCCGAGACGCTGTTGCGCCCCATGTCGGCGCCGCGGGAGGTGCGGGTATGAGCACGCTTGACCCCCGCCAGTTGCGCGACGCCTGCGGTCTCTTTGGCACCGGCGTTAACGTCATCGCCACGCGGCACGCCGACGGCGACCACGGCATGACGGCCAATGCCTTCATGTCGATCTCGCTGGACCCGCCACTGATCGCCATATCCATCGGAGAGCGCGCCAGGATCCTGCCGCTGTTGCAAGTGGCCGGGCAGTTCAGCGTCAGCACCCTGGCCGAGGGGCAGGAAGGGTTGGCCTGGCATTTCGCGGGGCGTCCCGCCGAGGACCTGGCCAATCCCTTCGAAACCCTGGGTGGCTTGCCGGTGATCCGGGGCGCGCTGGCCCATTGCGCCTGTGACATCGCGAACGAGATCCGGGCCGGCGACCACACGGTTTTCCTGGGCCATGTCCGGAACATCGCCACCGATCCGGGCGCCCGTCCGCTGATCTTTTACAAGGGGCGTTTCGGCGCCGTCGCCGGGCAGGCACCGGCGCCAGAGCTCTGCGATCCCCTGGCCGAGGCGATCTGGTGAGCAGGGCAAAGAACATCATCACGCAATGGGAGGACCGACATGCGTAACATCACACTCGACAACATCACCGAAGCCGTCACCGGGGCGATGAAGCCCGACATCCCCGACCGCAACCGCGAGATCATGACCGCCGCCATCAAGCATTTCCACGCCTTCGCCAAGGAAGTGAACCTGACGCACGGCGAATGGCTGGAAGGCTGCGAATGGATGCGCCGCGCGGGCGAGATTTCCAGCGAGGCCCGCAACGAGTTCATCCTGATCTGCGACATTCTAGGTGTCGAGGTGCTGGTCGACATGCTGGACAACACTGTGACCGATGGCGAAAGCGAATCCACCGTCTTGGGACCGTTTTACCGTGAGAACCCGCCGGTCCTGCCCAAGGGCGCCAGCATCGTCCAGAAGGATTTCGACAACCAGAAGACGGTACGCGTCTCCGGTCGGATCGTCGACGTGGCCGGCAACCCGATCGAGGGCGTGCGGATCGACGTCTGGGAGGACGCGCCGAACGGGCTTTATGAACAGCAGGACCCGGATCAGCCGGACTACAATCTGCGCGGGCGTTTCCTGACCGAGGCCGACGGCAGCTATGAATTCGTGGGCCTGCGTCCCGAACCCTATCCGATCCCCTATGATGGCGCGGCGGGTGAACTGCTCAACTACATGGGCCACCACCCGATGCGGCCCGGGCACATCCACTTCATGATCTCGAAAGAGGGCTACAAGCCGCTCATCAGCCAGATCTACGACAGTGAGACAGAATACCTGGACAACGATGCGGTGTTCGCGGTCAAGGAAAGCCTGATCGGCGACATGACCCCGGCGCCCGAAGGCGCGGATACCGACCTGGTCATGCAGTTCGATTTCCGCCTGAAACCGGCAGCCGCGGCAGAGGCGGTTGCCGCCGAATGATCCTCCCCACCTCGGGCGCTCTGCGGAGCGCCCGTTTCTTGCCAGTAGAAGGAACCTGACATGGCGCAAACCGCTGCCCAGATCGTCGACACTCTTGCCGCCGGGCGTGACCTGGCCCGCGAGACGGCGATCCGCGAGATCCGGGCCGACATCCTTGCCCTGCCCAGTATTCGCAAGCACCGTCTGTCCAACACCGAGTTCTCGACCCGGGAATTCGTGCTGGTCCGGGTGCGGCTGGAAAACGGCATCGAGGGCATCGGTGAGGCGGCGGTTCTGGGCGGGCCTCGCTGGGCAGAGGAGTCGGTGGAATCCATCCAGTCGGTGATCCTGCGCTATCTTGCCCCGGCGCTGGAGGGCTGTTCCGCCTCGAACCCCGCCGAGGCGGCGGTCCGCATGGGGCGGGCGGCCTTTCGCAACAATTCCGCCAAGGGAGCGGTGGAAACCGCTATCTTCGACGCGCTCGCCCGCACGCTGGACGTGCCGTTGGCGACACTTTTTGGCGGTGCTCTGCGGTCGCGCGTGCCGGTGCTCTGGGCGCTGGCTTCGGGCGATGCGGACCAGGAGGTGGCCGAGGCGCAGGACAAGCTGGACCGCCGCGAACACCGGGACTTCAAGATCAAGCTTGGCTTTGCCAGCCCCGAAGAGGACATGCGCCGCCTGACCCGCCTGCGTGAGGGCGTGCCGGGGATGCGGCGGCTGGTCGTCGACGTGAACCAGGGCTGGACCGAGGCCGCCTGCCGCCGCTACCTGCCGCACCTGCAGGAACTGGGCGTCGACCTGATCGAACAGCCGCTCCCCGGCGATGACTTCGAGGGCATGGCCCGGGTCGCCGCGCACAGCCCGATCCCGCTGATGGTGGACGAGGCCGCCTTTACCCACCGCGAGATTGCCCGCGCAGGCAACATGGGCTGCGGCAGTGTCTATTCGCTGAAACTGGTCAAGAGCGGCGGGTTGTTGGCGCTGGGGCAGGCCGCGCACGTGGCCGAGGCCGCGGGGATGGAACTTTATGGCGGGTGCCTGCTGGAAGGATCCATCGGGGCGGCGGCACACCTGGCGGTCTTTGCCAGCCTGCCGCGCCTGCACTGGGGCTGCGAACATTTCGGCCCGCGCCTGCATGTGTCGGAGATCGTGAGAGATCCGCTGAAATTCGAGAACTTTGAACTGTGCCTCCCCGAGGGGCCGGGCCTGGGCGTGCATCTGGACGAGGACCGCCTGCGCGAGGCGGTGCGCGCCGCATGATCCCTTGTCGGCACGCCCCGCCGGGCCGATGATGTTGGTCCAAGGGGGGAGTGCCGTGGACTTCAAGCGATTGACCTATTTCGTGGCCGTGGCCGAGGAACTGCATTTCGGCCGTGCCGCCACGCGTCTGGGCATCGCCCAGCCGCCGCTCAGTCGCCAGATCGCTCAGCTGGAGGCGGAACTGGGCGTGACGCTGTTCGACCGCTCGCGCAGCGCGATCCGGCGCACCCAGGCCGGCGACGCCCTGCTGACCCGAGCGCGCGACATCCTCGACCGGATGGAACAGGCCGAACGCGAGGTGCGCCGGATCGGCGAGGGCGCGGCAGGACGCTTGCGCATCGCCTTCATCGGCTCGGCCAGTCACGGCGTGCTGCCAGAGCTGATCCGCGAGTTTCGCAATCTCTATCCGGACATCGAACTGGCCCTGTCGGCAATGAACAACGCCGAGCTGAAGACGGCCCTGATCGAACGCCAGATCGATGTGGCCTTTGCGCGCCCGGCACTGGAAGACGACGAGATCCGCTGTTTCCCGATCCACGAGGAACCGCTGATCCTAGCGGTTCCCGAGGAATCCGACCTGGCCCGGCAGGACCGCATCGCGCTGGCGGATCTCAAGCGCGAGACATTCGTGCTGTACCCGCGCCGCCCGCGGCCCAGTTTTGCCGACCACATCATCGAGATCTGCAAGAAGGAAGGGTTCATTCCCGCCTCCGAAGTGTTGGCGCAGGACTACCAGACGGCGGTGTCGCTGGTCTCGGTGGGGGTTGGCATCTCGGTCGTGCCGCGCTCGGTCTCGCAATCGGACCGGCATGGCGTCGTGTTCCGGGTTTACGAGGGGTTCAACCCGGGGACGGCGATTTCCTTTGCCGTGCGCGGCGACAACCAGGGGGTCCATACCCGTAACTTCCAGACCCTGGCGCAGAAATTCGCGCGCAGGGTCCGGAAGGATATGGGCTGATCAGGCGGCGTCGGTCTGTCGGGTCTTCATGCGGGCCAGCGCATCCAGGAAGAAGGGGCGAAAACCCTCGGGATGTTCGCTCATCGGGAAATGGCCCAGTTCTTCCATGACCTCGATCGTGGCGCCGGGGATGGCCTTGGCCGTGCGGCGCGCGTCCTCGGGGGTGCAGGTCAGGTCATAGGCACCGACCAGCAGGTGCACCGGCGTTTGCGCGGTGTCGATCCGGTCGAGACGGTCAATCAGGCTATCGTCGCGGGTGTAGAAACTCAGGTCGCCGCGAAAGACACCGGGGCCGCTCATCATGAACATCCACAGCGTGTTCCAGCGTTCCGTACTCGGGGCATGGGGCGAGATATTCGCCGAGACAAGAGCCGCGCCCATCTGCCCGCCGTGGGCATCGGGCCGGTCGAACCAGTCGATGTCATACCAGGCCGGTTGAAAGTCCGACGCCTCGATGGCGATGAAGCCGCCGAACCTGTCGCCGTGCAATGCCGCCAGTTGCAGCGCGATGCGTCCGCCCATCGAACAGCCGGCAAGGATCGGCCTGTCCAGCTCCAGCGCGTCCATGAGGGCCAGCACCGTGTCGATGTAGGTCTCAGTCGTCAGCAGGTATTCCTCGCGCTCGAACCCCTCGGGCGGCAGGGACTTGCCGTGCCAGGGCATGTCGAAGGCGATCAGGCGGTGAGTCTCGGTCACGGCGGCGTCGTTCATCAGGTGACGCCATTGCCGCGTGTCGGCGCCTGCAGTGTGCAGGCACAGGACGGGAGTGCCGCTGCCGGCCTCTTCGAAATAGATGCGCTGGGGGCGTCCCGCGACGGTCACGGTGACATAGCGCCCGGTGATGGCCTCGATGCTCATGCTGCCACCTCCGCGCGTCCCAGGGCCAGGAATTCCTTGAAGAAACGGAGGTTCTTGACCAGCATCAGGATGTCTCCGTCGATCCGCGCGCGGCCGATCTTGACCAGGCCAAAGATGTCGTGAAAGCCCGCGCGGGGCAGCGGTTCCCAGAAAGCGGCCAATGCCTCTGCGTCGGTGCGGAGGGCAAAACGCCAGGGGGTCTTGCGGCTGGGCCCGGGGGTGATTGCCGTCAGCTGGCCCTTGTCGAAGGTCAGGTAGTATTCCGCCGCGTCCACCTCCAGCAGGACGGTTTCCGAGAAGAGCGCGCCCAGGCGCAAGAGGTCTGGCCGCTCGGCCAGCTCCTGTCTCATGTGTTCCAGTTTGTCCTGCATGGTGACCCTCCTCTGGCGTTTGCGACTATGTCGGACCTTGCCGCCAGCAAGGCAATGCTGGCCGCGGTATGGCGCGATACCAAAGGTCACCCATAGCGCTTTGCCCCGCGTCTTAAACCGCGTTAACCTTTGCCATGCGCGCCGGGTGGATGGATCATCCGCACATTATTTCCGACCGAAGCATTTTCGTTTCCGGTGGCCGCCCGGCGCCCTGATTTAAGAGTTGAAAGGGAATTGAGATCATGGCCATCATCCTGCCGAGCAGCGTGAATTCCACAACCGATGACGCATTGGACGTTGTCACCAGCGCCAACACCATCCTCGTTCGTGATGGCGTCTACCTGGCGGCTTCGGGCACGGGGTATGACGGGATCGACGTGGCCAGCTCGGCCAACGCGCAGACCATCCTGATCGACGGTTACCTGGCGTCGGACAACGCGCAGGGACTGAACCTGAACGGGTCGTCGAACCACGAGATCGGTATCGGCCTCAACGGCCAGATCGTGGGGTTCAACGGCATCTTCGGCACTGGCTCCAGTATCATGATCACCAACGACGGCAGTATCGTCGCTGCCAGTACGGCGGTGGTCCTTTCAGGCGGATCGCAATCGACCGAGCCGGTCATCGTCAACAACGGGTCGATGACCGCCGGTCTGATCGGGATCAACCTGGCCAATGGCGGCCGGGTGACGAACACCGGCTCCATCGCGGCGCATTCGGACGGGGTCGTCCTAGCGAACTACGACGGGACCAATGGCAATTCGGTCCTCATCAACTCGGGCACGATCAATGCCGACGACGACGGCGTCCAGATCTCGGGCGCCAATTTCACCGGCTCGAACACCGGGTCAATCATCGGCCAGAGTCGCGGGATGGAGTTCAATTCCCTGGCCGACAACTCGACCTTCACCAACAACGGCATCGTCGCCGGGGCGCTGGACGGGATCTATGTCCAGAGCGATTGGACCTCGATATCCAACGGCGTCAACGGTTCTATCGCCGGGGGCAACGGGCTCGAGTTCGCTGTCAACAGTGGCCATGTCGTCAACCGGGGCCTCATCACCGGCGAAGCGGACAGCGGTATCCAGGCTGGCAGTGCATTGGCAATTGCCAACACCGGGTCCATCCTTGGCGAAAGTTATGGCATCTACGCGACCTCGGACAACGGGCTCAGCACCGGCCTGGGGCTGCAGCGGGTCGTCAACAGCGGCACCATCACCGGGCGTCTCTACGATGCGGTCTACCTGCGGGGGACGGATGCCAGCCTGGACAATTCCGGGGACATCACGGGCGGCGCGAACGGTGTCCGGATCGAAGGTGCCGATGGCATTGTCGCCAATTCGGGTGACATCCTGGCCCGGGACACGGGTATCCTGCTGGACGGGACCGGGGGCAACGTCACCAATGCGGGCGCGGTCACGACCGAAGGCCAAGGCATCTACCTGGACGGCGGCGGGACGGTCAACAACACCGGCGCGGTCACCGCGTTCTCTTTTGGCGTCTACGTCAGTGGGAGCATCGTCAACGGCCGCATCGACAATTCGGGATCGGTCGTGTCCCGTGCGGCCTCGGGCCTGCTGACCACCTCGAACGAGGGGCTTATCACCAACAGCGGCTCCGTGACGGCCAGCGTCTATGGCATCTATTCCTCGTCCGAGTTTGGCAGCATCCTGAACACGGGCAGCATCACCGGCGATACCATCGGGATTTACCACAACGCCAGTTCTGGCGAATTCCGCATCCAGAACACGGGCGATGTGATCTCGAACGGGTCGGCGGTCCGGGGAGCGACCGGGGACGAGTTCGTCAACTCGGGCCTGTTGCAGGGAGAGGTGGGCATAATGGTCCTCTCCAGTTCCAGCACGGCCGGCACCCGAATCCACAACAGCGCCACGGGCGTGATCGACGGCGAGGTCTTTGGCATCATCATTGACGACGGGACAGAGAGTGCGGTGGTGGTCAACCACGGCGCGATCTCGGGAGTGACCGGCGCCGTTCGTTTCGCGACCGGGGTTTCCTACGAGTCCCTGCTGGTCAACTCTGGGTCGATCGTGGGCGATGTCGTGGGCAACCTTGGCGTCGACCGCATTCACAATTCCGGCCTGATCGACGGCGCTCTTGGACTGAATGCGGGGGCGGACCTGGTGGTGAACGGGGGCATCATCACGGAGGTGGACCTTGGCGATGACGCTGACATGCTGCGCAACCTTGGATCGGGCGTGGTCAGCGGGACGGTCGATGCCGGGGCCGGGAATGACACGTTGATCGGGGGCACCGGAAACGACAGTTTCATCGGGGGCACCGGGAACGACCTGCTGGTAGGGCACGGCGGTGACGACACGCTGGACGGCGGCAGTGATGCGGACACGCTGATGGGCGGCGCCGGTGACGACTCTCTGCTCGGCGGATCAGAGGCGGATGTGGTCAATGGCGGCTCGGGCGATGACACGCTGCTGGGTGGCCAGGGGGCTGATGCGCTGGTTGGCCAGGATGGGGCCGACGATCTTGATGGCGGAGAGGGCGCGGATACGCTGGACGGTGGATCGGGCAATGACATCCTCGAAGGCGGGGATGGCAACGACATCCTGCGCGGGCGTGCCGGAGAGGATGAGCTGGCCGGCAGTGCGGGCCGCGATTTCCTGACCGGTGGCGAAGGCGCGGACCAGTTCGTCTTCCGGGCGGCGGTCAATACCGCGCCGGGTGCGACCCGGGATCAGATCCTGGACTTTGAACAGGGTGTCGATCTGATCGTGGTCGCCGGGCTTGCGCCCGGTGTCTTCGAGTTCCGAGGAACCGCCGGTTTCGCCCCCTCAGGGAACCCCGAATTGCGCCTGGTCGAGACGCCCACCGGCTCGACCATCGTGCAGTTCGACATCGACGGCAACGGATCCGTGGATGCCGAGATCCGCGTGGCGAATGTCATCGGTCTCACGGCGGATGACTTCACGCTCTGACCAATCCTGTCCACAGGGCGCTGGGATCAGGCGGCGGCGCGCAAGGACGCCGCCGCCCGGGGTCTGGTCGTCATGGCCGCGCGGCGTGCCCGGGCCTGCAGGCGCTCGATCTCGGCGTCCGCGTCCCAGAGGTCGATGGCCCAGACGTGTCGGATCTCGTCCTCGGTCGGCTTGTGCCAGGGCAGGCAGGCGCGCAGCGAGGCAACGGGCAGCAGGGCGATCAGGATGGACATGCTGGCCAGGGTGGCTGCCGCTCCGGCGGCCGCGCCCACGGCCAGGGACCAGCCCCAGCTCATACCCGCCGCGTTCGCACCCAGCGTGATCCCGGCAACGCCGACGACATCCAGCAGAATGACAAAGAGAGCATTCTTCAGCCGCGACTCTTCTTGAAGGATTGGGTCGGTATCCAGAACAACGGTCATCTCTCACCTCATGGTCTTGGGAAAACCGGCATTTTGCCGTGTGAGCGTTCCGCTCGCGCGTGCCGTTCTGGCCACGGACCTGATGTAGCACGCCGCTGTGTCCTGGGGCATCCAGACATCCGGACGGTCGACGGCCGTGAAGGGAGAGGGACCCTATCCGTTCGGATGGGGTTTAGATCAACATGCGCCGGGGATCGGACAGGAGGCGCACCAGGCAGACCATGAACCGCGCCGCATCGGCGCCGTTGATGACGCGGTGGTCATAGCTGAGATCCAGCGGCAGCATCTGCACCGGGCGCGGGTTGTCGCCGTCCCAGGCGGTGGCGGTTTCGATCCGGGTGATCCCCAGGATGGCCAGTTCCGGCGGGTTGACGATGGGGGTGAACCCGATGCCGCCAATGCCGCCGAGCGAGGATATCGTCATCGAGGCGCCCCCCATGTCGCCCGGTCCCAGCTTGCGGTCCTGCGCCCGCGCGGTAAGATCCGTGATTTCCGCAGCGATCTGCCACAGGCCCTTGCGATCCGCGTCGCGGATCACCGGCACCATCAACCCCTGCGCCGTGTCCACGGCGATGCCGACATGGACATAATCCTTGAGGATCAGCGTTTTGCCGTCCGGGCTGAGCGAGGCGTTGAAGCGGGGAAACTCCCGCAGGGCGCGGACCAGCGCCTTGACGTGAAAGGCCAGCGAGGTCAGCTTGACGCCCCGCGCCCGTGCCTCTGCCCGCAGGGATTTGCGGAAGGCCTCCAGCGCGCCGATTTCGGCCCGGTCGTGATGCGTGACCTGCGGGATCAGGCTGTTGGCCGCCGCGAGGTTCGCCGCCGCCACCTGGCCCATCCGGCTCATCGGTTCTTCCGCGACGGGGCCGTAGGCGGCATGATCCACCTCCCAGTAGGCCCTGTCCCCGGCGGGTGCGGGCGAGGGGCTGTCGCGGTCCAGGTCCTCGCGGGCGATGGTGGTCCGGCCCAGGTCGCGGGCCAGCTTTTCCAGGTCGATCCCCTTTTTCGCGGCAAGTGTCCGCACCGAGGGGGCTGCAATCACGTCGGTCATTCCTGTCCCCTTACCAGCTTGCGGAAATGTACTGGGTTTCCATGAATTCCAGCATGCCCTCGTGCCCGCCTTCGCGGCCGAGTCCCGATTGCTTGGTGCCGCCAAAGGGCGCGGCGGGGTCGCTGACCAACCCCCGGTTCAGGCCCACCATCCCGTAGTCCAACCGTTCGCAGACCTGCAGGGCGCGCTTGAAATCCTCGGAAAAGACATAGGCGACGAGGCCGTATTCGGTGTCGTTCGCGCGGCGGATCACCTCGTCCTGATCGGTGAAGGTCTGGATCGCGGCGACGGGGCCGAAGATCTCGTCATGGACGCATTCGGCGTTGTCCGGCACGTTCGACAGGACCGTCGGCGGATAGTAATAGCCGGGGCCGTCGGGCACCCTTCCGCCGCATTCGATCCGCGCACCCTTGGCGACCGCATCGGCCACGAAGTCCGCCACCTTGTCACGGGTTTCGGCATTGACCAGCGGACCGACATCGACCGAAGGATCGGTGCCGTCGCCCAGTTTCAGCGCGCTCATGGCGGCGGACAGGCGGCGGGTGAACTCCGCCGCGACGGTTTCGTGTACATAGATGCGGTTGGCGGCGGTGCAGGCCTCGCCCTGATTGCGCATCTTGGCCAGCATCGTGCCTTCGACCGCGACATCCAGGTCCGCGTCGTCGAAGACGATCAGCGGGGCATTGCCGCCCAGTTCCATCGCCGGTTTCAGCACCTGGTCGGCGGCAGAGTGCAAGAGCTTGCGCCCGACGCCTGTGGAGCCGGTAAAGCTGACCACCCGCACGCGCGGGTCGTGCAGCATGTGATCGACCAGCGCGCCGGTGCGTTTCGAGGGCAGGACGTTGACCAGCCCGGGCGGCACGCCGGCCTCTTCCAGCAGCGGCATCAGCGCCAGCATGGTCAGGGGCGTTTCCGAGGCGGGCTTGATGATGACGGCGCAACCGGCGGCCAATGCCGGGGCGATCTTGCGCGTGCCCATCGCCGCCGGATAGTTCCAGGGCGTGACCAGCACCGCCAGCCCGGCCGGCTTGTGCTGGACCATGATCCGCGCGCCGCTGGCGGGCGCATGGGTGATCATCCCGTCGGCGCGCACCGCCTCTTCGGCGAACCAGCGAAAGAACTCGGCGGCATAGGTCGCCTCTCCGATCGCGTCGGTCCGCGCCTTGCCGTTTTCCAGCGTGATAAGCCGGGCGAAATGCTCCAGCCGTCCGGTCATCAGCTCCCAGGCCTTGCGCAGGACCTCGGAGCGCTGGCGCGGTGTGCGCGCGGCCCAGTCCTTCATGGCGGCCTCGGCGGCATCCAGCGCGGCATCCGCATCGGCGATCCCGGCAGAGGCCACCGTGGCCAGCGGTTCCTCGGTTGCGGGGTTGAGCACCTCGAACCGCTCCTGCTCCGCGCCCTCGCGCCATGTGCCGTTGATGTAGAGATTGGTGAATTCCATGAGGGTCTCCATGCGTCAGAGCAGGTGGCGGAGCGGCTGCTCCATCCGGCCCGCGAAACCGGAGAGCAGCGCAATTGCCTGCGGCGCGCTCAGGGCGTCTCCGGTGCATTCCAGTGTGAGGGTGAGACCGCCTGCATTGGCGGTCAGGGTGAGGACCGGGTGGCTTTCGGCCCCAAGGGCGAGCGTGCTGATCCGGCTCTGGCGCAGGTCACGCAGGGTGAGGTCGGCGGGCGTGTCGGGTTCAACCCTCGTGATCCCGCCCAGGGGACCCGCGGGGACATGGTAGGAACGCGCCCTGGCCTCGGTTTCGACGCGGATGGTGGCGCTGTCCCGGTCAAGACTGGCCGCCACGAGACCTGCCAGCAGGGCCTGGGCGTCGGTCAGGTCAGCCTCTCCGGCGGCCCATTCGGCAAATTCCGTGAACCCCTCATGCGGCAGGTCTGCGGTCAGGTGCCGCGTGGACTGCGCCGGGGCTGCCGCCGTTTCATCGGGCAGGATGCGCAGCACTTCGATGTCGGCGGCGTGGTAGGGCTGTGGATGGCCCGCTTCAACGAGGCGGTTCAGGTCCAGACCTTGTTCCAGTGCAAGCCGCCGGGCCTTGGGCGAGGCGAGGATGCGCCCGCCGGTTGGCACGGCAGGCGGCCGGGGCGCGGGTCGTTCGGCCACGGGGGCAGGGGGGCGGGGTTCGGCAGAAGGCGCTTTGCCCGCCGCCTCGGCCCGGCCGATCCGGACCGGGGCGGCGGGTTTCCCGGCAGAGATCACGGCGATGGTTTCGCCCACCGGCGCCTCTTCGCCCGCCTCGGCCAGGATGGCGGCGAGATAGCCATCATGCCCGGCTTCGACCTCGACTGTCGCCTTGTCGGTTTCGACCTCGAAGAGAATGTCCGTTGCCGTGACGGCCGCGCCCGGTTCCTTGTGCCAGGAGACGATCAGGCCGCTGTCCTGAGCCATGCCCAGCGCGGGCATGATCACGCTGGTGCCGTCCGGGATCGCCGCGGTGGCCGACGTGTCCTCGGACGTATCCTCCGGCGCGGCCTCATCAGGGGTGGTGTCGGTCACCTCCTCGGCGCTGTCGCCGATCACGGCGATCACCTTGCCCACCGGGACCTCTTCGCCCGCCTGTGCGCGGACGCGATTCAGAAAGCCGTCGGCCTGCGCTTCGACCTCCATCGTCGCCTTGTCGGTTTCGACCTCGAAAAGGACATCTCCGGTTGCGACGGCTTCGCCCGGTTCCTTGTGCCAGGCGACGATCAGCCCGCTGTCCTGCGCCATGCCCAGCGCGGGCATGATGACGTCATGCGGCATGGATCATCTCCCCCGACATCAGCCGGCGCGCGTTCTCTGCCACGCTCTCGGGCGTAGGTACGGTGATATCCTCGAGCACCGGCGAAAAGGGCACGGGCACGTCCATCGCTCCCATGCGCAGCGCCGGCGCGTCGAGATGGTAAAAGGCCTTTTCGTTGATCCGGCTGGCGATTTCCCCGGTGATGCCAAAACTCTGGTGGCCTTCGTCCACCACGATCACGCGGCTGGTCTTTTTCGCGGAGGCCAGCAAGGTCGCCTCGTCCAGCGGCACGATGGTGCGCGGGTCGATGACTTCGGCATCAATGCCCTCGCCGGCAAGGATCTCTGCGGCCTTCTGGCAGACCTGCACCATCGAGGATGTACCAATCAGGGTGATGTCGCGCCCCTCGCGCAGGACATTTGCCTGGCCCAGCGGGATCAGGAACTCCTCTTCGGGGACGGGCGCCTTGTCGTTGTACATCAGCTTGTCTTCGAAGATCACCACCGGGTTGTCGTCGCGGATGGCGCTTTTCATCAGCCCCTTGGCTTCGTAGGCCGAGGACGGCAGCGCCACCTTCAGCCCCGGGATATGCGCCACCAATGCGTGCAGGGACTGCGAGTGCTGGGCGGCGGAACGCCGCGTGGCGCCCAGGTTGGTGCGCAGGACCAGCGGCACCTTCAGTTTGCCGCCCGACATGTAATGCGCCTTGGCCGCCTGGTTGCAGAGCTGGTCCATGATCAGGAAGATGAAATCGCCGAACATGAGGTCGACGACAGGCCGCGCACCGGTCAGGGCCGCGCCGACGGCCAGCCCCATGAATCCCGGTTCCGCGATGGGCGTGTCGATCACGCGTTCGGTGCCGAATTCCTCGACCAGACCGCTCAGCACCTTGAAGGGCGTGCCGGCCTCCGCCACGTCCTCGCCGATGATGAAGACGGTCTCGTCGTGGCGCATTTCCTCGGCCAGGGCCTCGTTGACGGCCTGCGACAGTGTGATGTTTCGCATCTCTCTTCTCCCTCAGGCGCAGGCGTGTTCGATGTCGGTGAAAACGTGCATGTCCACTTCGGACACATCGGGGTACTTCGCCGCCAAGGCGTATTCGACGGCGGCAGAGGCATCCTCGGCGATCTCGGCGTTCATCGCCTCTATCTCGTCCTCACTCGCGATGCCCTCGCTCACCAGCCAGGCCCGGAACCGGGTGATCGGGTCGCGGTTCTCGCGCCAGTCCTTTTCCTCGTCCTTGGAGCGATAGTATTCGCGGTTGATGTCGCCGACATGGTGGCCGTGATAGCGATAGGTCATCAGTTCGACGAAGAAGGGGCCTTCGCCCTTGCGGGCCCGTGCGACCAGTTTCTGCGTCAGGTCGTTGACGGCCAAAACGTCCTGACCGTCGACCTGGTGCGCCTCGATGCCAAAGGCCTCGGCCCGGGCGGTGATCGACCCGGCGGCGATCTCGTCGGTGCGGGTGTATTCCGAATAACCGTTGTTCTCGCAGGCGTAGATCACCGGCAGCTTCCACAGTGCGGCCATGTTCATGACCTCGTAAAGCAGGCCCTGCGCCGTGGCTCCGTCGCCAAAAAAGCAGACGGTCACGTCATCGGACCCCTGGAGTTTCGCGCGCAGGGCCGATCCGGTGGCGATGCCCATCGAGCCGCCAACGATGGCATTGGCGCCCAGGTTGCCGTGGCCCTGGTCCGCGATATGCATCGAGCCGCCCTTGCCCCGGCAATAGCCTTCCTCCTTGCCCAGGAGTTCGCAGAACATCTCCTTGAAATTCGCGCCCTTGGCGACGCAATGGCCGTGACCGCGATGGGTGGAGGTGATGCGGTCGTCATCGGTCAGCGCCTCGCAGATGCCCACGGCGACTGCCTCTTCGCCGGAATACATATGCGTCAGCCCCGGCATCTTGGCGGAAAGGTAAAGCTGGTTTGCGTTGTCCTCGAAGGTGCGGATGCGCACCATCTGGCGGTACATGCGCAGGTAGTCTTCGGTGTTTGTCTTGGTGTCGGCCATGATGTCCTCCGGGGACGGCGGGGTGGCCCCCGCCCTACGCGAACCGGTAGGGCGGGGGGGTATCCCGCCGCGCCTCAATAACGGTTGGCGATGGGCAGGTCTTCGGCGGGGAAGAGGCTGATCACCTCGCAGCCGGTCTCGGTCACCACCACTTCCTCCTCGATGCGCGCGGCCGAGTAGCCGTCCGCCGCCGGGCAGTAGGTTTCCAACGCAAAGACCATGCCGGTCTGGATTTCCATCGGGTGATCCAGGCTGACCGCGCGGCTGATGATGGGGCGTTCGTGCAGGGCAAGGCCCAGCCCATGCCCGAACTGCAGGCCAAAGGCCGCGTCCTCGTTCGGAAAGCCGAATTCCTCCGCCTTGGGCCAGACCTCGGCCACCTTGTCGGTGCTCACGCCGGGCTTGATCATGGCGATCGAGGCATCGATCCATTCGCGCGCCTTCACGTAGGCGTCGTTCTGTGCGGGCGTGGCGCGGCCGATGTTGAAAGTCCGGTAATAGCAGGTCCGATAACCCTGGTAGCTTTGCAGGATGTCGAAGAAGGCCTGGTCGCCGGGGCGGAAATAGCGATCCGTAAAGTTGTGCGGATGCGGGTTGCAACGCTCGCCCGAGATCGCGTTGATCGCCTCGACGTCGTCGCTGCCCATCTCGTAGAGCATCTTGTTCGACAGGGCGACGATGTCGTTCTCGCGCACGCCGGGTTTCAGCTCTTCGTAGATCATGTGATAGACGCCATCCACCATACTGGCCGCCTGGGTCAGCAGCTGGATCTCGTCCCAGTTCTTGATCTCGCGCGCCGCCAGCATGATCTGCTGGCCGTCGACCACGTGCAGGCCCTCTTCTTGCAGGGCGTGGAACATGGCGGTTTCGGCATAATCGACCCCCACCGGCATGTCGGCCATGCCCGCGTCGCGGATCAGCCCCGCGATCTGTTTGGCGTATTTCCGCATCAGGCCGAATTCCGGCGGGATCGTCCCGCGCATCCCGACGACACCGGCCAGGCAATGATCCGGTTCCAGCCAGTCGGAGAATTTCTTGTGGTGCATCGCGGCAGAGCCGAAGTCCCAGACATAGGGGCTGTCGTCGCCGGTCAGCAGGCAGAAGCGGCACATCTTGTCCCGCTCCCACTCGCCGATCTTGGTGGCGCTGACATAGCGGATGTTGTTCACGTCAAACAGCAGCAGCGTCCCCGCGGGCGAGTTCTGGAGCGCCTGCCGCGTGCGGGCCAGCCGGTAGCGGCGCAGGCGGTCGTGGTCGATCCGGCGTTCGAAATCGACCGAGGTATGGCCCCAGGCGGGCAGACGGCCCTCCCATTTCCAGTTCGGTTCAAGATCCTGCGGGGTCAGCAGGTTCGGCATCAGGGCGCGCGACATGAGGCTCTCCTTCCGGGGGCCGTGGCCGTCCCGGTCATATGATTGAAAATTTCAGGAAATCAGTTGGTTACTGGATGCACCAGCCGCCATCGATATGGATCATCTGGCCGGTCATGTAGTCGCTGTCATCGCTGACCAGGAAAGACGCGGTGCCGGTGATGTCGTCGGGATAGGAGACGCGCTTGATCTGCAGCGCGTCGCGGGCGATGTCCTCGTAGGCCTGGCCGGCCTTCTGCTTGAACCCGATGTCGACCAGGTCCTTGTCCAGCTGTTCCCACAGCGGCGTGACCACGACACCGGGCGCATAGCCGTTCACGGTGATGTTGTGTTCGGACAGGGCCAGCGCCCCGCAATGGGTCAGCGCAAGACAGCCGTATTTCGAGGTGCAATAGACGGTCACGTCCACCAGCGGCTTGCGCGAGGCGATACTGCCCACGTTGATCAGCTTGTAGGGGTGATCCTCCATCGGTCCCTGGGCGATCATCTGGCGGGCGGTTTCCTGCATGCCCAGCCACATCGCCTTGGTGTTGACGTTCATGATCATGTCCCAGTTGTCTTCGTCGATATCCATGAAGAACCGGGGCTTGTTGAGGCCGGCATTGAACAGCCCGACGTTGATCGAGCCAAAAGCCTCGACCGTGGCGGCGACTGCGGCGGCGTTGTCCTCGCGCTTGGTCACGTCCATCCTGACGCCGATGGCCTTGCCGTTCCCGGCCGCGTTGATCTTGGCGGCCATGTCCTGCGCGGCGTCGCCGTCAAGGTCGCCCAGGCAGACGTTGCCGCCCTGGGCGGCAAAGGCCTCGGCATTGGCGGCACCCATGCCGCGGGCGGCGCCGGTGATCAGGATGTTCTTGCCTTGCAGGCGGTTGGGGTCCATGAGTCTCTCCTCCTCGGATCATGATGTCCCGTGTCATGCGAACAGCGCCTCGGCCCTCTGCTGGGCCCGTTGCAACGCCTCGCGCGGGGGGATCAGCCCGCGCAGCATGTCGTGGAATTCCTCGCCGCAGACCTGGATGATCCCGGTGATCTGGGGCACCGGCGGTCGCGGCCAGAACTGCAGCTCGTCGCGCCAGGACATGGCGTCCACCGCCTCGAAGAGGGGCGAGGCGCGGCGCACCTCAGCATCGGCGGCGACGGAATAGCGCGGGTTGGTGCGACTGCCGTTCTGAACGTAAAGCTTCTGCGCCTCGGCGCTGGTGAAGACGCGCAGCGCCTCGGCGGCGGCGGGCAGGCGGTCAGGCGCGATGTTGGCGGGAATGCCCATGACATAGCCACCGACGGGCGCCACGTTGGCCGCGCCCGGCCCGTGGGGATGCGGCAGATAGCCGGTCTGGCCAAAGGCGGGCGAGGACGGGTCCAGCTCGAAGTAGGGGGCCAGCAAGGTATAGCCATAGGCCATCGCGATCTTGCCCGCCGCAAAGGGACGGACGCGTTCGTACCAGGACATGGACAGGATGTCGGGCGGGGAATAGCGCAGGAGCTCCAGCAGGTATTCCGCCGCCATCAGCCCCTTGTCGGTGTCGATGGTGATCCGGTGCCGGCGCGTGGCCAGGTCTTCGGTGGCGAACCCGCCCGCAACCTCGGGCAAGTCCAGGACCGGCTGGCCGAAATCGGCCAGGGTCATCAGAAAGGTATGCCCCAGCGCCGTGCCACGCGCCGCGTTCCAGGCGATGCCATAGCGGCCCTTTTTCGGGTCGTGCATGTGGCGGGCGGCCTCCAGCAGTTGGTCGGTGCTGGCGGGCGGTTCCAGTCCCGCCTTGGCAAAGAGATCGCGGCGGTAGAACAGCAATTCGGGCGTCGTCTGCGCCGGGACGCCGTAGGGGCGTCCGCCCCAGTGGGTCGCCTTCCATCCGGCAGTGTGGAAATCCGCGGGATCAAGACGCTCGACATCCATTGCATCATCGAGCGGCATCAACACCCCCTTGGAGGCGAATTCACCAACCCAGGGCAGATCCAGCGCGATGATGTCGTAGCGGCTGGTCTTGCGGTCGGCGTTGCGCAGGGCCTCTTCGCGCAGCCGGTCAATGGAAAAGGCGCGTTGGTGAATGTCGCTGCCGATCACCTGTTCGAACTGGCGCTTGAGGTTTTCCATGACCATGAAGGTCGGGTCGCCATGCACCAGCACGCGGATGCCGCCCGCCACTTTCAGCGGCTCGGGCAGGACCTGGATCGGCGGGATCGAGCGGGTCGTCATGTAGGAGCCGCCGAAGTAATAATCGCGGTCCTCCGCCGCGCTCGTGTCGGAGCCGAAATAGGTTTCGGTCAGGCGTCGCACCCGACCCGACAGCCGCGCCCACTGGTCCAGCAGCTTTTCGCTGGGATGCATGGAAAAACTCTTGCCGGTCTTGGTGCGCGGGCGTTGGTCGATCATCCCGGCGTCGATCATGTCCCTCAGCCGCCGGTTTGCGGTGGCATAGGGCACGTTCGCGGCGGCGATGAGCGAGGTCGGCGTGGTGATCCGTGCCTCGAGGTGGCCCTTGATCAGATGCATCGCCATGCGAAACACCGGGTTGGGCGCGCTGAGCTCGATGGTATCCTCGCGCTCGTTCTCGCATTCCTCGAGATAGGCGAGGACATGCAGCATGTCGCCCGTAGCCAGCTGGGACTGCATCCGGTCTTCGGTATGTCCGTCCATCGCGTTCATCGGTCGCTTCGGGGCCTCTCGTGGATTGCTGCCTGCGCCGGGCGCAGAATTGTTCAAATCGGATGACCTTGACCGGCTCATCTCGACACCTCCGCAAGATGTTCAAATTGCGGGGATAAGCGTACAGCCATTTTGTCCAATCTGGACTTCATAATGTTCAAACTGGATAATTTTGTCGGGGTCCGGAACAGGCAAAAGCCCCACATTCACCTCAGTCGTCCGGTGCGCCGGGTGACGATTCCCCTGGGAGGTGGGGAATTGGACAAGAAATGACAATCCGGGAGGAGACCCAGATGAAACTTCGTACCGTTCTCGCCGCGACTGCAGCCACGGTTGCAATTTCCGGGGCCGTGCAGGCCGAGAGCTACAGGATCGGCATCACCCAGAACAACGTCGGTGTAGACAGCTACCAGACCACCTATGAAAAGGCCTTCATCGCCGCGGCCGAGGCCAATCCCAACGTCGAGGTCGTCGTGCTGGACGGGGGCGGCGACGTTGCCCGCCAGATCGCCCAGATGGAAGACCTGATCCAGCAGGCGGTCGATGCGATCATCATCTGGCCGACCAACGGCGAGGCCGTGATCCCCGCGGTGCGCAAGGCGCACAAGGCCGGTATCCCGGTGGTGGTGACCAATTCGAACATCGCGGATGCGGGGTTCGATTTCGTGGCCTCCTTCTCGGGACCGGACAACATCACCCAGGGCGCGCGCTCGGCCGAGATCATGTGCGACAAGTTCAAGGAAATGGGCATCGAGGACGAGGCCCAGATCGTGCACATCACCGGCCAGCCGGGCTATACCACCGCCATCGAACGGGCCAAGGGCTTTGACGATCGTCTGCCAGAGGTCTGCCCGAACGTGACGGTCCTTGAGACGCAGCCCGGCGACTGGAACCGTGAAAAGTCGCAGAAGGTCATGGAGGCTTTCCTGGTCAAGTACGACGACATCGACGGGGTCTATGCCGGGGATGACAACATGGGCGTGGGCGCGCTGAACGCCGCCAAGGCCGCGGGCCGTGACGGCATCATCTTTGTCGGCGCCACCAATTTTGCGGTGGGTTACGAGGCGATGGAACGCGGCGAATACTGGGGCTCGATCTACCAGTCGCCGGTGGATGACGCAGAGGCCGCGCTCAAGACCGCGCTGGACGTGCTGAACGGTGAGGACGTACCCTTCCTCAACTATTTCGACACGCCCAAGATCACCCAGGACAACATGGGCGATTTCACCAAGCCGGTCTTCTGAGACCGACCCGGTCCCGGGCGCGCGAGCGGCGCGCCCGGGCCTGACAGTTGCCTACAGGAATTGGTTGGGAGGTCGACATGGGCCGCGTGTCCGGACGATCCTGCATTGTCACCGGTGCCGCCCAGGGGATTGGCCGCGCCATCGGCGAGGCGCTCCTGGATGAGGGTGCCGACGTTTGTTTCGCCGATATCAACGAAAGCAAGGTGGCCGCCGTGGCCGAGGCCAGCCAGGACAGGGCCACCGCCGGTGGGGGACGCGTGACCCATGCGCCGGTCGACGTGACCGACCGCGCCACCGTGCAGGCCATGATCGCGCATACGGTCGACGCCTTCGGCAAGCTGGACGTCAAGTTCAACAACGCCGGCGTCAACAAGCCGATGAATTTCCTCGACGTGACCGAGGAGAACTGGAATTTCATCATGGGGGTGAACGGGCTGGGATGCCTGATCGGGATGCAGGAGGCGGCCAGGCAATTCATCCGGCAGGGCACTTTCGGCAAGATCGTGAACACCGCCTCGGTCGCCAGCCGCCAGGGGTATGACAACGTCGCGCCCTACTGCGCGTCGAAATGGGGCGTGGTCGCGCTGACGCAATCCGGCGCCCGCGACCTGGCCAAGCACGACATCACCGTCACCGGCTTTGCGCCCGGCGTTGTCGCCACCGAGATGTGGGAACAGGTCGACCGTGACCTGATGGACATCGGCGCGGCCCAGCATCCGGGCCAGGCGATGGAGGAGTTTTCCTCGGTGATCCTGAAAGGCCGCGTCGCCACGCCAGCGGACGTGACCGGAACGACGACGTTCCTCGCCTCGCAGGAGAGCGATTACATGACCGGTCAGATCGTGATGATCGACGGCGGCATGACACTGGTTTGAAGGACGCCCCGGAGGGAGGCGGAACCGTCGCGGGGCGCTAGGTCTCCCTGATGGTCCCGCATTGGGGCAAGAGGGGGGAGCAATGGCTCACATCACCAAGAGAGATCTCGGAGGGCAGATTGCCCGGCAGGGCATTCTCATCGCGTTCGTTCTGTTCATGGTCGGCTTTTCGCTTGCCAATGCGCGCTTTCTCGACCCCGACAACATCATGGGTGTCGTGCGGTCCTCGGCCATCCTGGGCGTCATGGCGCTGGGGGTGACCTTCGTGGTCATCAGCGGCAACCTCGACCTTTCTGTTGGGTCGATGATGTCCTTTTCGACCATCGTGGTGCTGGACCTGCACGACAAGATCGGCCCGACGCTGGCAATCCCGGCGATGTTCGCCATGACACTGTGCCTGGGAGCCTTCATCGGGTTTCTCGTGGGCTACCTGAAACTGAATTCCCTGATCGTCACGCTGGGGATGCTCTCGGCCATCCACGGGCTGACGCTGACCTATTCCGGCGGGCAGAACATGGACATCGCCGACAAGGAAGGCACCTGGTTCAGTGTCTTCGGCCAGGGAGAGATCATCGGCATCCCGGTGCCGATCCTCCTCTTTGCTCTGCTGGCCGCGGTGCTGGGAATCGGGCTGGCCAAGACCCCCTTCGGCCGCAAGGTCTATGCCGTGGGGGGCAACGGAACCGCGGCCACCTTCTCAGGCATTCCCCGTGCCCGGGTCGTCTTTACCTGCTACCTTGTCTCGGCCTTCTGTGTGGCCACCGCCGGGCTGATCCAGGCCAGCCGCTCGCTGGGGTCGCAGAACACCGTGGGGCAGGGGTTGGAACTGGAGGTGCTGGCGGCAGTCATCCTTGGCGGGGCCTCGTTGATGGGCGGGTCAGGGACGATCTTCAAGACGGTGATCGGCGTGCTGATCCTGGGGTTCATCCAGAACGGCCTGCTGCTGGTCGGGTTGCAGTTCTACGTCCAGTACGTCGTGACCTGGGTCATCATCATCCTGGCCGTCTGGCTGGACATCGCGGCCAAGCGCGGCCGCCTCTGGTCACCCATCGCCTGAGGAGGAAAGATCATGGAAGCAGGGACACTCAGCACCTTTCTGAAGCGTGGCGCCATCTGGGGCTTCATCCTTCTGGAACTGGTCTTTTTCACCGTGGCGGGCGAATTCCTGTCACTCAGCGAAAAGGCCTTCATGGATCTCGACAACATGCTGCTGCTGTTCAAGCAGTCGGCGCCGATCGGGATCATCGCGATGGGCATGACGATCATCATGGTCAACGGCAACATCGACCTGTCGGTTGGCGCCACCTACGCGCTCAGCGCCATTGTCCTGCTGGACAGCATGACATGGCCGATCTTCGGCGGCATGGGGGACTGGGCGATCCCGGTGGCCTGGCTGGCGGCGCTGGCCACCGGCACGCTGCTGGGTGCGCTGAACGGGCTGATCGTCTGGAAGACCGGGGTCGATGCCTTCATCGTCACCCTTGGCTCGATGCTGGGCTATCGCGGGTTGGTCTTCATGTACAACGGCGAGCAGCCCACCAGCCACCTGAACTGGACCCTGGTCGATTTCGCCGAAGCGCAGTTCCTGGGCATCCACACGGCCACCTGGTTCCTTCTGGCCGTGACGGCGGCGATCTGGTTCCTGATGAACCGGACGGTACATGGGCGCAACGCCTATGCCATCGGCGACAACCGAGAGGCGGCGGTCAATGCCGGGATCAAGGTGGGGCCGCACATGATGATCAACTTCATGATCATCGGCTTCCTGGCGGCGCTGTCGGCGGTCGTGTTCTATTCCGAAAGCGGTTCGGTCAATCCCAACGACGGTGAGCTCTACGAGCTCTGGGTTATCACGGCCGTGGTTCTTGGCGGCACCAAGCTGACCGGCGGGGCAGGGTCGATCGTGTCCACCTTTGGCGGGGTGCTGGCGATCCAGCTCTTGCGCAAGGGGCTGTCCCATATCGGCGCGGATACCGAGACCGTGAACCTCGTGATCGGCCTGATCCTGATCGCGGTCCTCTTCCTGGACCGGCAGCTGAACCTCAAGGGCAAAGAGGAGTTGAAGACATGAGCGTTGAAACCCCGGCCCTGCGCCTCGAGGGCATCGTCAAGACCTTCCCGGGCGTTCGGGCGCTGGACGGCGTGTCGTTTAGCGTGATGCCCGGCGAGGTACATGCCCTGATGGGCGAGAACGGCGCCGGCAAATCGACCCTGATGAAGGTGCTTGGCGGTATCCTTCAGCCCAACGAGGGGCGCATCTACATCGGTGAAGAACCCGCCGTGATGCGGACGCCGCTGGAGGCCAAGGCCAAGGGCATCGTCTTCATCCACCAGGAACTGAGCCTGGCCGAGGAATTGACCGTGGCCGAGAACATCTACCTGGGGGAACTGCCACGCAAGCGTTTCGGCCTGGTGGACTGGGCCACGCTGGAGCGCCGGACCAACGACATCCTGTCCAAGCTGAAGGTCACCTTCGACGCGCGGACCCGCGTCGGCGACCTGTCCATCGCCAACCAGCAGATGGTCGAGATCGCCCGCGCCCTGACGGTCGAGGCCAAGGCGGTGATCTTCGACGAACCGACCGCCTCGCTGACCGATGCGGAAAAGGTGGTTCTGTTCGACGTGATCGCCGACCTGCAGTCGCAGGGCGTGGGGATCATCTACATCTCGCACCGCATGGAAGAGATCTTCAAGATCACCGACCGGATCAGCGTTCTGCGCGACGGGCAGTATCGCGGCACGCTGGAAACGGCGCAGACCGACGAGGAAGAGGTCACGCAGTTGATGATCGGGCGCACGCTGGATCTCAGCCGCAATGTCAGCCACCACGCGCTTGGCGACGTCGCGCTGGAGGTGCGTGGCCTGACCTGCGGCGATCTTTACGCGGACGTGAGTTTCGAGGTCCGGCGGGGCGAGGTCCTTGGGTTCTACGGGCTGGTCGGCGCGGGCCGGACCGAAATCGCCGAGACCCTGTTCGGGCTGCGCGATCCCAGTGCCGGGACAATCCTGCTGGACGGTGAGGAAACCGTGATCCGTTCCCCGGTCGATGCCATCGCCAAGGGGATTTCACTGGTGCCCGAGGACCGCAAGGGACAGGGGCTGGTGCTGGGCATGAATTGCCGGGACAACATGACATTGCCGCAGGTCGACGATCTCAAGGCCGGGCCCTTTGTCGCCGAAGGGTCGGAAATCGCGATCTTCGATCAGTACCGGGACAAGCTGGACATCCGGACGCCGGGCTGGAAGCAGACCGTGGGCAACCTGTCCGGAGGCAACCAGCAGAAGATCGTGATCGGCAAATGGCTGTCGATGCATCCAAACGTGCTGATCGTGGATGAACCGACACGGGGGATCGACGTGGGTAGCAAGTCCGAGATCCACAACCTGATCCGCGAACTGGCGGCGCAGGGGTATGCGGTGATCGTCATATCTTCGGAAATGCCCGAGGTGCTGCACGTCAGCGACCGGATTGTCGCCATGTACTCGGGCCGGATCATGCGGACCTTCACCTCGGACGAGGTGACGGAAGACAACCTGATCCAGGCGATTTCCGGCATCGGGTCCGAAGGTCAGGTGGCCTGAGGGCCACCCGCTCACAGCCCGCAGGCGGCGCGCTCTTCCTCCGACAGGAGATCGCCAAGGGCCGCTGCCAGCGGGCGCAGATGCGCCCCGTAGCGACGCCAGCGGGCAACCGACGTGCCATAGACCGGTTCGCGGACCTGCGCCACGGAAGCGGTGTTGACCTGCCGCGACGAGCTGGTGTGATCCAGAACCTCTGGTGACCAGTCCAGTCCGAGGAAGTCCAGCACCTCCCGCGCCATGCCTTCGGGATCGGCCACCAGTGCCTCGTAGGACACTTCGCGGACGCGATCGGGCAACACGGCGGCCCAGTGCTTGGCGTTCAGGTCGAATTGACGGTAGGCCTCTGCCAGGTCCGCGAGGTCGGTCGAGACCGGCTGGTTGGTACCGAAGTTCTGGACCCAGTTCGACAGCAGGCAATCCAGCGGGTGCCGCCGCATCAGCAGGAATCTTGCCTCGGGCAGCGCCAGTGCCAACAGGCCGACATAGAGCTGATTTCCCGGCAACTTGTCCGTCACGCGGGAGCGGCGCAGGCCCTCGCGGTGCAGGAAGGCCTGGTATTCCTCACCCAGGCTGGTGAAATCGTCATCCTGCAGGCTGTCGTCCGGTTCGCGTTCCTCCAGCACGGCGCGCACGCGCGGACTGGACTGGAAAGACCGTTGCGCGGCCAGCATCTCTCCTCCGGCTTGCACCTCCGGGTGGCGGGACAGCATCTGTTCCATCAGCGTCGTGCCGGAGCGGGGCATCCCGCAAACAAAGATCGGGGCGACACCGCGCAGCCCGGCGTTCTTGTGGCGGTCCAGCAGAGCGGGGGTCACAAGGCCGCGCATCCGCACCGCACGTTCGGTATGGGGGCGGCTGTCATAAGGGTGGGCCCTGCGGGTCAGGCGGTTGCCCTCGGCGTAATGCGCAAAGGCGGTGCCATGTTCTCCAAGGTCGTCAAATCCCTTGCCCAGGGCGAATTCCAGCGTGGCCCGTGCCTCGTCGGCCAGGCTGTCGGCCTGTTCGGCGAGTTTCAGCAGGTTCGTCCATTCGGGGCTGTCCGCGCGGGTCTTGCGCAGGTGCACCAGCCGCGCCAGGGCAGACAGCGCCATGCCCGGCAGAGCGGCGGCAGTCATCAGCGCATCGGCGGCCTTGTCCATGCGGCCCGAGGCAGCGAGGATATTGCCAAGGTGCAGCCAGGCCTCTCCGGTGCGCGGCCCCAGTTCGATGGCGCGTCTTGCATGGTGCTCTGCGGTTTCGTGGCGCTCACGGCGATAGAGCGCTGCCGCGAGGTTCACATGCACCGCGATGGCGTTGGGATCGACGGCAAGCGCCCGAAACAGCGCATCCACCGAATGCTGGATGTTGCCGGTGCGCAGGTAGGCCTGCGCAAGGTTCAGATGCAGGTCCAGCACCGAGCCGTCCAGCGCGATGGCGCGTTCCAGGCGGGGGATCGCGCGGGCATAGTCCTTGGCCAGAACAAGCGCCGCACCAAGATTTGCCTGGGCAAGGGCATAGTTCGGCGCCGCTTCGACGGCGGCCTCGAACTGTTCGCGGGCCTCTTCCATGCGGCCTGCCTGGGCCAGCAAGGTCCCCAGGTCGACCAGGGCCACCGCGTCGTCAGGTTGATGTGCAACCACGTCTTGCAACAGTGCCATCCCCGCTTCGGGGTCTCCGGATTGCGCGAGGTTCAGGGCCTTGAGATGGATCAGCCGGGGATGGCCCGGGTATTGCTCCAGCAGCGCGTCCAGTGCCGTGCCGGCCTCGGTGTAGCGCCCGGCGTTCTGGTGTCGGGTGATGCGGGCCAGTTCGGCGTTGACGGCCTCCAGGGCGGCGGCATCGGTGGGCGCTGCGGTCCGGGTCATGGGGCGGTTGGGCTTTCTGTCAGGGGCGGGGCAAGGAAAAACGGCCCGGGGAGATCACTCCGCGGGCCGTCGGTCACGTCGTCGCAAGCCGGGCTTGTCCCGGTCGGCTCAGGCAGCGCGGGAGGCCAGGCCAAGTGCCTCGGCGCGCCTGGCCAGGGCATCGCGGATCGCCGGCGGCAAGTGGCGCGCGGCCGAAATGCGCGGCGCGGCCATTTCCGGGATCGCCGGCGCCTCGGCCCGCTCGGTGCCGTTGACAAAGCCTTCGCGGCCTATGAAGTCGACATAGCTTTCCGCCGCACAGCCCTCTGCCAGCAGCAGTTCATGCGTACCGGTTTCGACGTGGAAATAGGTGAAGCCGCCGGACGGCATCTGCGCTTCGCGCGTGATGCTGCTGCCGTTGATGAGCGCCGAAGCATTCACCAGGTAGCCGTCGATGCCGATGGCGTGATCGGGCGACACCAGCAGGTCGCGGGCCGGCACGTTTTCGGCCAGGGCACCGGCGCGGATGCGGATCGGGTTGACCTTGGACGGGTTGGACAGCGTGGTCTCGACCGGCTGTTCGCCCAGCCATTGCACGGTGCTGATCCCGCCCCCGGCGGTCAGCACGCGGTCACCCGCACGCAGATCCTGAACCGCTTTTTCGCCCTCGGGGGTCGCGATCCGCGTGCCTTCGAGGAAACAAAGCAGGTTGGCGGTCAGGTTGTCGATGGTGATTGTGTTGGTGCCGGGGTTGCTGGCGGTGAAGCGGATTTGGGAATAGACCGCCCCGCTGTCCGGAACGGTGATGACCTGACCAGAGGTCGTCGCGTTGGTGACGACGTAGTTGCTGCCGGGCAGGAGCGCGTTGCCATTGTTCGGATCGACCGCGACGAAGGTGATGTTCCAGGTCCCGGACAGGTAGGTGCCGATCGTGAACTGGAGCCCGTTGCCCGAGAAATACTGGTTCGGCTCCGTCCCCGCGATGTTCAGCGTAAAGGCACCGCCCGTGGTGAAATCGGAGATACTCAGCTGCTCGATCGTGTCGGGAGAGTAGGCCACGGTTTCCGTGCCCGGGTTCCCAGCCGCCGAACTGAGGACAAAGGTGATCCCTTCCTCGTCGAAGGTGATGCTGGGGGTTGCCCCGTTCGAGTTGACTAACGCGCCGCCGTCATTGAAATCGAATACCGCCATCAGATCCACCTTCTGTTTCGAGCAACAATCTAAAAGAGATTATATGGTCTTCCGCTCGCGTATTCTTATGCGGTTCGGGGGCGCTTGAAAAGCCCCCACAAGGTTGCAAGAACAGGAGAGCATTCGCCTTTGACCCCGGAGCCGCCCCGATATGGACATTGCCACGCTGACGCCTGAGAGTTTCGAGCCGTTGATCGGAGAGCCGGTCACGGTGACAACCCCGGAAGGTCCGATGGAACTGCGCATCACGCGGATCGATCCCAAGGGCGATGCCCCCGAGGAGGGGATGCGCGCGCCATTCACGCTGACGCTTGTCGGGCCTGTCACCCCGATCCTGGAACAGGGGGCCTGGCCGATGGCATTGCCCGGTCTCGGAGAGACGGCCCTCTTCATGTCTCCTTTTGCGCAGGTCGGGGACGAGACCCGCTACGAGATCAACTTCAGCTAGGGTCCGGTCTGCGGGGTCCAGCGCATCTCGAGATGCGCTCCGAGGTCGTCGACGGGAACAAAACCCAACCGGTCATAAAGGACCCGCGCGCGGGCGTTCCCGTGTTCGACGCTCAGTCTCAGGGGCAGGTCGGCGGTTCGGGCTTCCTGCTGTAGATTGCGCAGGAGGTCGCTGCCGATGCCCTGGCCACGGAAGTCGATCAGCAGAGACAGGTCGATGGTGCGGATTTCGTCCGTCCCGCGCAAAACCCGAATCTGCCCGACGGGCCTGTCCTGATGCAGGATGATGTCCCAGTCGTGACCGGGAAAGGCCCGTGCATAGGACTGACCCTGTGCGTCGAACTGCATTTCCAGCATCTGGGTCTGAGCCTCAGGCGGCAAGGGCAGGGCGGCCAGGTCTTCCCTCGTCTCCGCGTAGAGAGCCAGTAGGAAAGCCCGGTCCGCGTCGCGGACCGGGCGCAATCGCGGACTTTGCGTGTCCACGTTCAGTTCAGCACAATCTCGATGTCGGCGCCGCCCGAACGGCGCGGCACAGCCGTCATGTAGAGATCGGCGGCGCCCATGCGCGGGTGCCAGACCCGGTGCAGCCCGTCGCCATCGGCCACCAGCGGCGCGCTGTCCGGGCTGTCGAAGACAACCGTCACGCTTTCACGGCGCGGCAGATGTCTTGGGCGGTCCATGCCCGAGCGACCTGCTTCGACGGCCTTGAGCCGCAACACCAGGTTGCCGTGCTGGGGCGTGGAGATCCGGAACCTGTCACCGACCAGCGGCATCAGTTCTTCGGCGGTGGCGTCGTGCCAGCGTGGCGGGCGCAGCGCGCCGGTGGTCGCTGCCGCCGGTGCGCCGTTCAGCGCCTCGGGTCCGGCGGCCTCTCCGCGTGCAAATGCGGCCCCCGGCAGGGCGGCCAGCCCCGCAAGTGCCGCCTTGCCCGCAAGCACGGCCCGGCGCGACACTGTCAACAGAACACTCATGGCGTTCTCCTTTCTGTTCTGGCGGGCTTAGCTGCGCGAGGGGAAGATGCCCACCAGCGCGATGATGTAGTTGATCGCAAGATAGGGGTTCATGATGTTGAACGGTTGTTGGCCACCGTTGTTCTGTACCGTGACGTTCACGGAGGCCGCATCCATGACGACATCTTCGGACGGGGAGTTGGGCCGGAAGATGTTCGTGCCCGCGGCCAGGATGTTGCCCGACGGATCGGGAACCGATCCGTTGCGGCTCTCGGCCCGCATCTGCGCCGTAGCGGCGTGGTTGTGCGACGGCATGTTCGTTATGTTCAGCGTCCGGGTTTCGGCGCCGCCCTTCTGGCCCTCGCGATAGTCGGAAAGCCCGGGGCCGTGACGCGGTCCGATCGGCATCCGGCCGCGGAGGTCGGGCAAGGCGAAGGTCGTGCGGCCATCACCGCCGTAGATCGTGCCCAGGATTGAAAAAAGCGCGCTGTACTGGCTGATGGGCATAAGCTGCCCGTCGCAAAACGCCCAGCCGCGCGGAGCGAAGTTACCCGCGAAAATCGTGACCTGTCCGAGGAATGGGTCTGCCATGAGATATGTCCCTGTTTTTCGATGGTGATTATAATTGGTTGAAACATTAGGGGCTAACGCAACCCTGTGTAAAGCTTTAACACAACTATGCGTTTTGTCACCGGTCCTGGTCACACGTATTGTTTCGCTTGTGGCCCCGATGGTCGCTCGTTCTCGCTTGCGCGATTTGGCAAGTGCCGGCCAGGGCACTGGCGGCCAACCGACGCTCCGCCCCTTGCCCGGGGGCGGGCAAGGGGGAAACGACATGTTCATACGTTCAGGACCTCGGTCGAGCCGACCGTCTGGTTGGTCTCTATGGCAGGTGCGTGTTTCGTGCCGAAACACGGGCCAAGGTCGTCGTCGGGGCGGTTATGCCTTCCCGGTTACTGCTTGACGGCCGGCTCTCGCTGCAAAAACGCCTTCAAACCCCAGATGGCGACGCCTGCAAGGACCCCCCAGAATGCGCCGCTGATCCCCAACATCGACATGCCGCTGCCAGCGATCAGGAAGGTCAGGGCAGGGGCCTCCAGCTGGTCCGCGCGGGAAAACGCGGCGGTTGTCGCGGCAACAAAGGCGGGTATCAGCGCCAGACCGGCAACGGCGGTGATGACCTCTGTCGGCGCAATGCTGGCCATCGCGGTGACACCTGTCGCGGCAAAGGCGAGCGCGACATAGCAGACACCCGAGATAATGGCCGCCCAGTAACGGCCGGACGGGTCGCGCCCGGCGTCCTCTCCGGCCATCATCGAGGCGGTGATCGCCGACATGTTGACCGGGATCGCGCCGAAAGGGGCGATGAGCAGGCTGACGATGCCGGTGCTGCGCAGCAGGAAGGGGCGGTTGACGCCATAGCCGTTCAGTTCGAGCACCGCGAAGCCCGGAATATTCTGCCCCGCCATCGTGATCAGGTAGAGCGGCAAGGCCACAGAGATTGCCGAGAGCGGGGAAAAGCTGGGCGGCACGATATCGAGCACCGGGCCCCAGGTGATCGCAGACGCGTCGGGATGTGCTGACGGGTCGACCCCCAGGAACAGCACCAGGACAAAGGCCGCCACCGCAAGCGGCATCGCGGCCAGGCGATTCCAGGCCAGGCCCACGACCCAGGCCACGACGATGGGCAGGACCAGCAGAGGCAGGTTCCCGAGCGCAAGCGCCGGCGCAAGACAGAGCTTCAGCAGGACCCCCGCCAGCAGCGCGCTTGCAATCGGCTTGGGGATTGCCGCGACGGCGCGCCCCAGGCCGGGGATGACCCCTGTCAGGACGATCAGCAGGGCGCAGATGATCAGGGCACCTACCGCCTCGCCGAACCCTCCGGCCAGCATCGCCGTTGCCGCAAGAAAGGCGGCGCCGGGTGTCGACCAGGCAACCGCGGCGGGGGTGCGCGTGACGATGGGCAGCCAGATACTGCAGATCCCCATGCCGATGGTCGCAAAGAACAGGCCGGTCGCGGCCTGGGTCTCCGAGGCGCCCATTGCCGTCAGCCCGGCCAGAACGATCGCAAAGGAGGCGGCGTAGCCGACGAAGGTGGCCAACACCCCCATGTTGAGCGCCGAAAACGAAAAATCCTTGATCATGAAAGGGTCCACTGCTGCCTGACTCGCGCTCCCTACTTGACCGAGGATGGCGCGAACCTCCAGATCAGACATCTTCGGAACGCAGGGCGGTTCACCGCGAAAATCGTCCCCGTGACAGCGACGGCGACCCTGCCGTGCGCAGGGACATGACTGCCGGCCGGTTTCCGCGACGGGGCGGCGAAGGTTCTGGACAGTGATGGTTTTCCATGTCACGAGTTGCGGCGATGGTGCTGCGTTCGGGTCAACCCCGGAGCGGCTGAAAAGGGAACACGGTGCGAGAGACCTCTCTCAATTCCGTGACTGCCCCCGCAACTGTAAGCGGTGAGCAACCCGTCAATCCACTGGATCGACTGCGATCCGGGAAGGGACGGCGCGCTTTGATCCGCGAGTCAGGAGACCTGCCATCAATTGATCGCAACCAATCGGGCGGCGGGCCCGAGGAGGACAAGATGACAGTTCCACAGTGCCCGGTCCCGTGCGCTTGCCTGTTTCCTCTGAACGAGGGCTGGGCATGGACGCATATGTATTCCTGATTTCAGCGAGTTACGTCAGCGCCACCCGGTTCCGCAAGCTGGCCGATGCTCTGGTTCAGGAAGCCCCGTGCCATGCGGTCGCCCTGCGTCTCGAAGGCGAGGGGCAGAACCTCTGGCGGGTGCTGGACGCCCTGGCCGCCGAGGGCGCCAACCGGATTCAGCTGCGGCCCATCGGCTTGCCGTTTTCACAAAGCCTGGAACGGTGGCTGCCCGGGGCGGCGGCAAGCTGGTTGCACAAGCGCGGCGAAGCGGCGCCCGAGCTGTTTTTTGCGCGCCCGGCAGAGGAAGACGCCGGCTTGGTGCGGAATGCCGCGCGGGCGCGGGTCCCGGCATCGCGCATCGCCCCTTTGCCGGACGGCGAGTTGGGCAAGGGCTGGGATGCGCCGCCGGAGTTTCGCCATCACCTGCTGGTCTGTGCCGGTCCGCGTTGCCACCTCAAGGACGCGCCTCATCTGGCCGATGTTCTCAAGGACGAACTGCGCCGGGCGGGCGTCAGCGCCGACTGCCTCGTGACGACGACCGGTTGCCTGTTTCCCTGCAACGCCGGCCCGGTGATCGTGCACTACCCCGAAGGCCATTGGTACCGGGTGACCGACGTGGCCGATGTCCGCGCGGTCGTCACCAAGGCGATCGGCGCCGGCGCACTCCCCCGACATCTTTTGATTCACAGGACCGGAGATACCCATGAACCCGTTTAAACTCAGTTTCGTCCTTGCAATGGCCGCCGGAGCTGCTGTGGCGGACCCGGTGACTGTCGAAAGCTGCGGCGCGTCCTTTACCTATGACGCGCCCCCCAGCCGGGCGATCACGCTCAACCAGCAGGCCACCGAGGTCATGCTGGCGCTTGGCCTGCAGGATCGGATAGTCGGAACCGCCTACATGGACGACGCCATCCCCGAGCAATGGCGAGCGGCCTATGACAGCGTGCCCGTGCTGGCAGAGAAATACCCCGCCGCCGAGGTCGTCCTTGCGCAAGAGCCTGACTTCCTGTTCGCGGGATTCGGGTCCGCCTTTTCCGAGGACAACCTGGGTGCCGCGCAAAAGTGGCATGACCTTGGGGTGGGCACCTACCTGGCCGATGCCTCCTGCAAGGATGCGCATCCGAAGGACGTTCCCCTGACACAGGCCCCGATCCTGCGCGACATCGAGGTGATCGGTGACATCTTTGGCGTGGCGGACCGTGCCGACGCGCTGATCGCCGAAACCCGGGCGCGCATCGACGCGGTTCAGAATGACCCGGCGGGCGGCGGTCGGACCGCGTTCATCTATGACAGCGGGACGGATACGCCCTATTCCATCGGCTGTTGCGGCGGCCCGGCGCTGCTGGCCCGTACCGCCGGCCTGCACAGCATCAGTTCCGAGGTTCAGGGCACCTGGATCGACCTTTCGTGGGAACGCGTCGTCGCCGCCGATCCCGAGGTGATCCTGCTGATCGAGGCGGATTGGTCCACCGCTGCGGACAAACGGGCCTACCTGGAAAACGATCCGGTACTGGCAGAGCTGTCGGCGGTCAGGAACGGTCGCTACGTGGTCGTGCCCTTCTCGGAGACCCTGCTTGGCATGCGCTTCGCCGATGGGGTCGAGCGTGTGAATGCGCAGCTCAAGGCATTGGACTAAGTGCCCGCCCGATTTCCGATCCTGTTGGTCGCGACCCTTGGGGGGCTGCTGTTCGTGGCCCTGGCCGGTGTCCTTTGGGGCACGGCCCAGATCTCCTGGGCCGACCGGTTTGCCATCCTGATGCGGGATGAGACCGCCCCGCGCGGACTGTCCCTGATCGTCTGGCAGTGGCGAATCCCTCGCGTCCTGGCGGTGGGGCTGATCGGGGCCGGGCTGGCCCTGGCAGGGGCGTTGATGCAGACGGCCCTGCGCAATCCGATGGCGGACCCTTACTTGATGGGGCTGTCGTCGGGCGCCTCGGCCGCTGCGGTGGCGGCGATCATCTGGCTGCCCACGGGCATGACCGACCGGCTTGGCGTGCCGCTCATCGCCTTTCTCGGGGCGGCGCTGGCTTTTGTCATGACCATTGGCCTGTCGCAGAGACGCGGCAGGATGCCCGACCCTCTGGTGGTGATCCTTGCAGGTGTCGCCGTGTCGCTGATGTTCCAGTCGCTGACGGCCTTTTTCCTCTATGTCGGTGATCCGCACGCCACCCGCAACGCGATGGGCTGGCTGATGGGGACGGCGGCGGGCACGCACTGGCATGAGGTGCCGATGCTGGGCCTGAGTCTTGTCGTGGTTGGGGCGGTCGCGCTGCGCAACGCAAACGCGCTGGACGCGACCCTGCTGGGCGAGGAACGGGCGCAGGCGCTTGGGTTTCGCATCGGCCGCATCCGGTTGTTGATCTTCGTGGCGACGGTGCTCTTGACCGGGCTGGCGGTATCGGTGGCGGGCATCGTCGGTTTCGTGGGCCTGATCGTGCCGCATATGGCGCGGCTGCTGACCGGTGCCCGGCACCGGGTGCTGCTGCCCCTGA
Organism: Mameliella sp. AT18; assembly: GCF_028807275.1. Lineage (NCBI taxonomy): Bacteria > Pseudomonadati > Pseudomonadota > Alphaproteobacteria > Rhodobacterales > Roseobacteraceae > Antarctobacter > Mameliella sp. AT18. Next base: position 13,634 of record NZ_JARAMO010000035.1, on the reverse strand, counting down.
CGATGGCCCTTGGCGCGGTGGTCCTGATCGCCGTCGATCTGCTGTGCCGGGTGCTTCTGGCGCCCGAGGAACTGCCGCTTGGGGTGTTGCTGGCGCTGTTCGCGGCACCGCCCTTCATCCTTATCCTGCGGGGGATCCGTCGTGTTGCATGACCCTGTTTGCCGGGATGCTGCCCTTTGCATCCGGAACCTCAGCGTCTCTGTCGAGGGCAGGGGCGTTGTACAGGACGCATCCCTGAGCGTGCCCAAAGGGGAAATCCACGGCTTGCTGGGACCGAACGGCGCCGGCAAGACAACGCTATTACGCACGCTCTACCGGGCCACGCGGCCAGCTTCGGGGCGGATTGAGGCCTTTGGCAGGGAGATGGACTGCCATAGCCACGTGGAATGGGCGCAGGTGCTGGGCGCCCTTGTGCAAAGCGCGGGGTTGCTGGCGGGATTGACGCCCCGGGACATCGTGGAAATCGGGCTTGAGGCGAAAGGCCTGGGACGGGGCGAAATCCGGAGGCGCCTCGACGAGGCGCTGGGGATCGTCGGCTTGACCGACAAGGCGGACCAATCCGCCGAGCGGCTGTCCGGCGGAGAGCTGCAGCGCTGCTACTTTGCCCAGCTCCTGGCCTGCGATCCGCAGGTCTACGTGCTGGACGAACCGACCAATCACCTGGACCTGCACTATCAGCTGGTGCTGCTGGACGAGGTCCGGCGCCGGGGGCGGACCGTGCTGATGTGCCTGCATGACCTGACGCTTGCGATGCGCTATTGCCACAAGGTCTACCTGATGCAGTCCGGCAGGATCGTGGCCAGCGGAGCGCCTGCGACCCTGTTGAGCCGCGACATGCTCATGACCCACTACAGGGTGGATGCTCAGTTTCGCGGCACGTCGCTGGACGTCACCGGGCCGGTCTGACCCTTCGGCGGGACCAGAGGGCGGGCAAACCGCTTTGCCCGTCCACGGTATCTTGCCAGTCCGGGCCCTTGTCCGCGATCACGACAGACGCGCGACCTGCACCAGGGCAGAATGGGCGCTGCATCCCTGTCCAAGGCGGGAGGTGCCCACATCCAGCGTCAGCACATTGGGGTTGCCGTCAGGGTCGATGTTGCCGCCCGGGGCCCCGAACCATGCCCCTGTCGGCAGGGCCACGACCCCCGGATTGATGTCGCTTGATACAGACGCCCGGGCGCGGCACGCGCCGCGTGCGTTGAAGACCCGCAGCAGATCGCCCGTGGTGATCTCGCGTGCCGCGGCATCGTCCGGATGGATGACCAGTGTTTCGGGGCGGGCACCCTCGACATCGGCAAGCGCGGCTTCAAGCTGGCTGTGAAGCTTGTCCCCCGGTTGGGGCGAAACCAGGTGCAGGGGTGCCGCCGTGCTGGCGGTGCCCAGCCATTCCGTTGGCGGCAACCAGACCGGGTGACCGGGACAATCGTCGTATCCGAAACTGTCGATTGTTGCCGAGAAAATCTCGATCCGGCCAGACGGAGTGCCCAGGCGGAACGCATCGGGATCTTCGCGGAACGGGGCAAAGAACGTGCGGTTCGGTCCCTCGGCCTTGATTGGCAGCTTTATCCAGTTGCGCTCTCGCAGCGCGTCCAGATCAGGCACGTCGATACCAACATTCGCCGCCGCGTCCCGGTACTCGGCGTAGAGCGTTGCGATCCAGTCATCGGCGCTGCGGCCTTCGGTGAACTGGTGGCCCACGCCGCAGCGCTCTGCAAGCCCGCTGAATATGTCGTAATCGTCGCGCGCTTGGCCTACGGGCGGGATCAGCCGTGGCATGTGGAACAGATAGTCGTCCATATTGGTGCGGCCGATGTCCTCGCGTTCGTAGGGGGTGGTGGCGGGAAAGACGATGTCGGCGCGTTTGGCGGTCGCTGTCCACCAGGGTTCGTTCACGATGATTGTCTCGGGCCGCTGCCAGGCCTCGTGCAGGGCGTTGAGATCCTGGTGGTGATGGTAGGGATTGCCGCCCGCCCAGTAAACCAGGCGGATGTCGGGATAGGTCTTGCGTTGCCCGTTGAAATCATAGGGGCGCCCGGGATTGCGAAGCATGTCGCCGATGCGCGCCACCGGGATTGTGTCCTCGACCGGGTTCGACAGTTGCGGGAAGGTCATGCCGCGCAGCCCAAGGAGCGACTTGCCAACGCCGCCAATCGCCCCGTAGCCATAGCCCACGCCACCGCCCGGCAGGCCGATCTGGCCCAGCATTGCGGCCAGGACAACAGACATCCAGTAGGGCTGTTCGCCATGTTCGGCGCGCTGCAGCGACCATGCCACGGTGATCAGCGTCCGGGTCGAAGCCATGCGCCGCGCGAGCGCCCGGATCGTGTCGGCGCCCACGCCGCACAGGGGCGCCGCCCAGTCCGGGGTCTTGGGCACACCGTCCGTATCGCCCATCAGGTAGGGCCGGAACCGTTCGTAACCGACCGTATGGCTGGCCAGGAAGGCACGATCGACAAGCCCCTCTTCCTCGAGCACATGGGCCAACGCCAGCATCAGCGCGGTGTCCGATCCGGGCCGGACGGGCAGCCATTCGCAGCCTTCGGGCGCATCGGTGCGTTGCGGTCCTATGTTGATGCAACGCGTGCCTCTGGTCGCCAACCGATCGAACCAGCCGGCGGTCTCGTGCTCGGTGATGCCGCCCATGCTGACTTGCGAATTCTTCGGGTTGATCCCGCCGAACATCACCAGGGTCTCGGTGTTGTCGTGGATCGTCTGCCATCCGTCCTGATGCTCATAGAGCAACTGCAGGAAATTCACGCCCAGCACATGCGGCATGATGGATTGCGCACATCCGGTCGAGTAGCTGCCAAAGGAGGCGACATATCCGCCGATGCAATTCAGAAACCTGTGCACCTGGCTTTGGGCGTGGTGAAAGCGTCCGGCCGATCCCCAACCGTAGGAGCCACCGAAAATCGACTCGTTTCCGTGTTGGTGGCGGACGCGGTCGATCTCTGCTGCCGCGATGTCCAGCGCTTCATCCCAGGGGAGTTCGACAAACTCCTGCGCGCCCCGTCCACCGCGTTCCCGCGCCTCCAGCCAGCCACGCCGGATCGAGGGGCGGGCGACGCGAGTCTTGTGATGGACCGCGGCCGGGAGGCTGTCGGGGATTCGCGAGGGATGCGGATCCTGGGAGAACGGCCGGGTCGCAACGATCCGGTCACCTTCCACGTCGACCTCGAAGGCACCCCAATGGCTGGAGGTTACCTTTGTCGATGGCGCGGTTTTGTCGGCCATTTGCCTTCTCCATATTGGTGCCGGGTCCTCGACCGCCCGGAAAGTACAGACTGATACGGGCGAAGATTCCCGGCATCCTGCCACATTCACAGGGCCGCCTGTACCCGCTCCGGAATGCCTTTGGCGAGACCGGCGGGCGCAAAAGGGTCACCTATCCTCCATGACCGCCGGCAATTCGCGGCGCAGAAAGTCGGCGAGGGCGTCGACCTGAGGCGGGTTGCCCCGGCGTTCGTGCATCAGCAGGCTGATCTCGGGCAGTCCGGCGACCCAGTCCGGCAAGAGGCGGCACAACCGACCCGCCGCGACTTCCTCGGCGCAGACATAGGCGGGCAGGGCCACCACCCCCAGCCCCGCCGCGGCGGCCTCCTTCAGGCTGACCATGTCATCGCTGCGCATCCGCGCCGCGAAGGGAACAGAGGCACTGCTGCCGCCAGGCCCCTGCAGCGACCAGCTGCTGCCCCCGGGCCGCCAGCCAAGCGCCAGACCGGGCTGGCCTTCGAGGTCCGTCGGTGATGCCCCGCGTCCGAGCTGCTGCGCAAGGCCCGGGGAGCCGAACAGGTGCCAGGGGACGTCCGCGATGCGCCGTTGGATCAACCCGGAGTCCGGCAGCAACCTGACATGTCCCCGAATGGCCAGGTCGATGCCATCGCCGATCATGTCCGCAAAGTCGTTCGAGGCCTGTAGCCGCAGGACGACACGCGGGTTCTCGTCAAGGAAACGCGGCAGGATGCGGCTAAGCGCGAATTGCGCGACGCCAACCGAACTGGACAGGGTGACGGTGCCCTCCAACGCATCCTTGTCCTTGCGGACCGCTGCCTCGGCGGCGAGCATGCATTCCAGCGCCATCCTAGCATGACGGTAGTAGGCCTCGCCCGCCTCCGTCAGGGACATCTGCCGCGAGTCCCGGTTCAGAAGCCGCGTGCCCAGCGTTTCTTCGAGGCTCTTGACCTGCCGGCTGATCCGCGACTTGGGAATGCCCAAGGTCCGCGCCGCTGCCGAGAACCCCTGTTTCTCAACGACTTGCACCAGGTAGTAGGCTTGATTGAGGTCCATCATCCGGCCTTTTTGATCACGGCTTTCGTTCCAAATACAGAACGAAGGGTTCCAAGATCAACGGATTTTCGGACGTTCGTTCCGAAAGTAGGTTCATGTTCAGCAAAGGAGGCGAATATGACCCTGCAACACAGACTTCAATCCCAAGAACCGGGCACCGCGATCATCGCGGTCCAGCACGGGGAGAAGATGACCCGGGGCGAGGGCTTCGAGGCGCTCAGCTTCATCCACCGCCAGCTTGACGGGCTGATGGACCCGCTGATCATGGTCGACCACTTCACCATGACCGCACCGACCTTCGCGCCCCATGCCCATGCCGGGCTTTCGGCGGTCAGCGTGCTCTTCGAGGACAGCACCGGCAGCTTTCGCAACCGGGATTCGCTGGGCAACGACATCGACCTGGCCCCGGGCGATCTATACTGGCTGAAGGCCGCCCGCGGTGCCGTACACGACGAGGCGCCCACGCCGGGGTCGCGTACCCACGCCCTGCAGATCTTCGTCAACCTGCCGTCGGCGCAGAAGCTGGACGCACCCGATGCGCGCCATGTCGCCGCCACGGAGATGCCGGTGATCGAAGGCCCCGGCCATCGGGTGCGGGTGATGACCGGCCAAAGCAACGGCGTGGTCGGGGCCACCCCGCCCGCCTTGCCCTTCACCATTCTCGATATCGCCCTGCGGGCGGGCGGCAGTTTCACCCATCGCGCCGATCCCGGAGAGGCCGCCTGGCTGCATGTTATCAGTGGCGAGGTCGAGGCGGAGCTTGACGGGGTCCGCCACCGGCTGAGCAGCGACACGGCGCTGGCCATCCACGGCGCCGAGGAGATCCACTTGCTCAGCGGTGAAGGCGGACAGGCCGTGTTGCTTGGCGGAACACCCCTGCGCGAACCCTTCGTGCAAAAGGGTCCGTTCGCGATGCGCGATGCCGATCAGCTGGCACAGGTGATCGCCGCCCATGAGGCCGGTGAACTGGGCTCCATCGACTGAAGCGCAGCGGCCTGTGGAATCACAAACACCACACAACACCCTCAGATAAAAGGAAAATGTAATGACTTATGCCAATCCAGAACCGATGACACAGGACAACACGGCCCTCGTTCTGGTGGATCACCAGGTCGGCCTGATGACCGGCGTCCGCGACTACTCGGTCGCCGAGCTCAAGCACAACGTCGTCGGGCTGGCCAAGGCTGCCAAGGCCCTGGGCCTGCCGATTGTTACCACCACGACCTCTGCGGAGATGCTTTGGGGCCCGGCCTTCCCCGAGCTGGTCGCCGCGCTGCCGGGCCATGAGTTCATCGACCGCACCTCGGTCAATGCCTGGGATGATCCGCGCGTGGCCGCGGCGATCGAGGCGACCGGGCGGCAGAACCTCATCTTTGCCGGCGTCTCGCTGGAGGTCTGCGCGGCTTTCCCGGCGATGACAGCGCAGCGCAAGGGCTACAATGCCTATGTCGCAATGGATGCCTCGGGGACGTTCAGCCAGACCAAGCGCGAGACCGGGCTGCTGCGCCTGTCGCAGGCCGGTGTGGTCGTCGCCGACGGGGCAAGCCTGATGGTCGAGATCCTCGCCGACAATGCCCGTCCGGTTGCAGCCGAGGTCTACGGCGCGCTCGACATGGACTGGGCAATGCTGGTCGGCCAGGTGCGCAGAAGTGTCGTGTCCACCGACAAGGCCGCCTGACCTCTGCCAAGGCCGTTGGCCGTTCCCGGCAGGCCGTCCGGGGCGGCACCCTCCCGCGCTGAAAATGCCGGGCGGGCGCCGCTTCGACATGACAAAATCCACGCAATACTCTGACATAGAAGGAAAACCATCCATGAAAATCATCGCATTTGGTGCCAGCACCAGCAAGAAATCCATCAACAAGGCCCTGGCGCAGTTCACCGCAACACTGGTCCCGGGGGCCGAGATCGAGGTCCTGGACCTGCGGGACTACGATCTGCCGATCTTCAGTACGGATCTCGAGCAGGAAATCGGTCTGCCCCCGGCGGCGCGGGCGTTCTTCGACAAGATCGGGTCCGCCGAGGGGGTCATCGTCTCCTTCGCGGAACACAACGGATCCTATTCCGCCGCCTACAAGAACCTCTTCGACTGGGCGAGCCGCATCGATCAGAAAGTGTACCAGGACAAGCCGGCGGTTTTCCTGTCGACCTCGCCGGGTCCCGGCGGTGCGGGCAGTGTGCTGGCGTCCGCGAAAGGGTCTGCCGGGTTCTTCGGGGCAGACCTGCGCGCGGCCGTTTCGGTGCCCAGTTTTCATGACGTCTTTGATGCCGCGACCGGGCACATCACCGAGAAGGACGCCCTGAAAGACCTGACCGCCGCAGCCGAGGCGCTGGCCCTGCAGGAGGTCGCTTGAAAAGATGTATCGTCAGCGCCTTCAACGCCTTTCAGGCTCTCTGGTCATGTCGACCTTCATGTCCGCCGCGCTATCGGGCGTGTTCAGCCTGCTGGAATTCGGACTCTCGATCCAGTGGCTGCAGGTTTGGGGGCAAAGCATCCTGATCGCCTTGCCGATCGCGTTCTCGCTGGACATGGTGTTCGGAGACAAGCTGCGCTTTCTGTCGGGCAAACTGGCGGATAAGGCAGCAAGTGTTTGGCCGTGACGCATGAAGGCCGGAAGGGTCAGGCAACCCTTCCGGCCTGGCGTTCCTGCGGCCCGCGCGCCTCTCCACTCAATGCCATCGGCCGGAAAAGTTCAGGTGGGCTGCAGGACCACAGATACCAGGGTTGCCTCTCCGGTGAGATGTGTCTCCGCCGGAATGTCCCTCACAAGGGTCATCGCGCTGATCGAGGTGCTTGGGGACGTGGCAATTGCACAGTCACCGGCCACACAGAATATCGCGCTTGGGGAGCTTCCCGTCCTGGCGCCGCCGTTCAGCCGCATGACCGAGACCTGCGCCGCAAGACGCGCAGGGTCGAAGAACAGGTTCAGATAGCGGACTGGGCCGTTCACCAGACGCCCTTCGATTTGCCGGTCTCCGTCGATGCGGCTCGGGACGAGCGGCGCAATCTCGCGCCAATTGTCCGCGCCAGCTTCCGTGATCCTGGTGCCCTGGCCTTCGATCACGGTGCTGATCCGCGTAAGGCCGGGAAAGACCGAATACGGGCCATCGCGTTCGACGATGGCCGTACTCAGACGCCAGAGCAGGGCGCCGTCGCGGGTTTCCGCGCAAATCTCGGAGGTGGTGCCACCTCCGTTGCGCCATGCCATTTCGGTCCAGTGGTCGGGACCGATGAGCTGTAGAGCCTGGCTCATGTGGCGGGCCCGAAACTCTCGTCGTAGAACCGGAGCCAGTTCCCACCGATGACACCAGAGATGTCCTCGTCCGAAAAACCGACGCGGCGCAGGCCCGTCTCGAGGTTGGCAAAGTCCCGATTGTCCCGGAACCACTCCGGTTGCGGCGGGAAGCCGGCAGCAGAGGCAGATCCTTCGCCATAGTCCATTTCGCGGGTCCAGCGGCCCACGCGCATCCATTCCACCACACTGTCCGGTTGATCCTGGCACAGGTCGCTGCCAATCCCGATGTGTTCAGGACCCATGAGGTCCGCGGTGCGCGCCACCATTTTGCAGAAATCGTCGAGCGTGCAGTCGCTGCCACCCTTCAGGTGATGGGGGTAGAGTGAAAAGCCCAGCATGCCGCCACTTTGCGCCAGCGCCCGCAGCACATCGTCGGACTTGTTGCGCTTGGCGGGATGCCATGCCGAGGGGTTGGCATGGGTGATCGCGATGGGGCGGTCCGAAATCTCGATCGCTTCCAGCGTCGAACGGTCGGCGGAATGCGACATGTCCACCACCAGTCCGGTCCGGTTCATTTCCTTGATGACCTGCCGGCCCATCCGGGTGATGCCGGGGTCGTCAGCCTCGTAACAGCCCGTCGCCAGCAGTGATTGGTTGTTGTAACTGAGCTGCATGAAACGCACCCCCAGGTCGTGCAGGATCTCGACCAGGCCGATGTCGGCCTCGATGGGGGCAGGGGTCTGAAGGCCAAGGAAAATCGCCGTGCGCCCCGTTTCCCGGGCCCGACGCACGTCATCCCCGGTGCGTCCCTTGAAAATCAGGTCGCTGTGACGCTGAAAGCGCAGGTTCCAGTCCGCGATGTTCGCGGCGGTGGCGCGGAAATCCTCGTGGTAGGCAATGGTGACATGCACTGCGTCCAGGCCGCCCTCGCGCATCTGGTCAAAGATTTTCGGAGACCAATTGGCGTATTGGAGGCAGTCGATCCGGTAAGTCTGGGGCATGGAACTCTCTAGTCTGCAAAGGTCATGCAACTATGGCGCGCCAGAGTGACTTCAGTCACACTCAATTATCTGAACCCAACTTAAGAATCGTTGAAACTCTATGGCCATCAAGATCGAAATGCTTCGCTGTTTTGTCGCCGTCGCCGAGCATGGGAACCTGAATGATGCCGCGAACCGGTTGGGGCGTACGCCCTCGGCGGTGTCCATGTCGCTCAAGCAACTGACGGACCATCTGGGGGCGCCGCTGTTCGAAAGCGACCGCAAGAACCGTCTCACGACGCTGGGGCAGCTGGTCCTGACCGAGGCCCGTGCGGGGACGGCGCAATTCGACCGCTGCATCGATTCCATCGTGCAGATGACGCAGGCCCGCAGCGGTATCGTAAGGGTCGGCGCGGTTCCCTCGGTGACGACGGCGATCCTGCCGGACGTGGTGCAAACCTTCGTTCACGACCGCCCGGACGTGGTGATCCAGGTGCGGGACATGGATTCCGGCACGGTCCAGCGCGAGGTCGAGTTGGGGCGCATCGACATTGGCATAGGATCCTGCCGGGGGCCGACAGGTGCGCTGAGGCGGGTCGTCCTGTTCTCGGAACCCTTCGGAGTGATCTGCGCGGTCGATCATCCGCTTGCGGCCGCGAAGGCACCGCTGTCCTGGGAAGAATTGGCCAAGGTGCCTGTCATCTCGAACGCATCCGGCGACGTGATCGAAAACGCGGCCTTCCGGGCCATCGACGAGGCGGCAAACCTGCGCATCCGCAACACGGCCTCCGTTCTGGGCATGGTCAGGGCAGGGGTTGGCGTGACGGTCCTGCCGCGGCTCGCGATCGAGGGGCTGGGGCCGGGACTTGTCTTTGTCGCGCTGGCCGATCCGACAGCCCGCCGCCACGTCGAGATCATGACCCGCGCCCAGTCTGAAATGGTCCCGGTCGCCAGTGCCTTCGAGAAGGCAGTGATCGAGGGGATCGAGCGCGCCAAGCGCGAAGATCGGATCATTCCCAGCTGACTTCAGGAATCCTGAAGTTGAGGACATAAGTTTTTAATTGATTGAAGCGGCGCCTCCGCGTCTCCTGTGTCCAATACCTTCGGCCGCACGGGCGATCCCGTGCTTGTGATGATGGAGACCAAAATGACCGACACACTCACCCGCCGCAGATTGCTTGCCACGGCTGCCGCCGCGCTGCCTCTTGCCGCGATGCCGCGGCTGGCTGCTGCCCAGGCGCCGGATTTCCTGACCATCGGCGGCGGCCCTTCGGGCGGCGTCTTTGGCATCGTCGGCACCGGCGTGGCCGACATCCTGTCCCGGGTCTTTCCCTCGTCGATCATCGATGTCCAGCCCGGTGGCTCCGGCCCGAACCTCCTGCGGGTGCGGGATGGCAAGGCGGATCTTGGCATCACCTCGGCCAACAACGCCCTGGACGCATGGGAAGGCCGCGACCCGGCCACTCCGGACCGTCCGGTGCAGAACGCGCGCGGCCTGATGAACATCATGCAAAGTGCCATCCAGATCTGGGTGGATGCCGACAGCGACATTCGCTCGCTCGACGATCTGCGCGGCAAGCAGGTCAGCGCCGGTCAGCCGGGGCAGACCTCGTGGCTTGCCTTTGAAAACCTGCTGGCCGCAGCCGGCATGACCACCGACGACATCGAGGCTGACGGCGGCAAGCTGCACCCGCTCAGCTGGAGCGAGTCCCACGAGGCGCTGCGCAATGGCCAGCTGGACGCGGTCATGTGGCTGTCGCTCTGGCCGCATCCGACGGTGATGCAGAACGAAACCGTGCGCAAGATGCGGGCGCTGTCCTTCGACTCGGCGGTTCTGGACAAGTTCATGGCAGACAGCGGCGCCGGGTTCGAGCGCGTGACCCTGCCCGCAGGACTGTTCGAAGGGCAGGATGTGCCGGCCGAGACGGTGGGCACCAACACGATCCTTTTCGCCTCGGCGGACATGCCGGACGACACGGCCTATGCCATCGTCAAGCAGCTTTGGGAAAACCTCGATGATTTCAAGGCGGTGCACTCGCTTCTTGGGAATATCTCCAAGGAAACGGTGGGCCGCGGCATGATCATCCCGCTGCATCCCGGCGCCAAGGCCTATTTCGAAGAGATGGGCATCCCTTACTCTGAATCGTCGCTGGGAGCCTGACACATGACGGAGGTCGCGGCAGGTCCGGATCAGGGGAAAGGCTACAGGAACGGTGCGATCACCGTCCTGGCCCTGGTCATGATTGCATTTCACCTTGCCGCGGCCTCGCCGTTCTGGCTGGCGCCGAACCTGGTGTTGCGGGCCGCTCATGCCTTGATGGCGGTCATCGTGATCCTCTTGCTGATGCCCGCCGCCCGACACCGGGCGGGGGTCTTCGTCGATGTGGTCCTGGGGGGCTTGGCGGTGGTCTCGCTGGGCTACGCTGTCCTGTTCGAACCGTCGATCGTGGTCCGGCCTCCCTGGACACAGGACGCCACGCCGGTCGAAGTGTTCGTGGCGCTCAGCGCCCTGGTCGTCGTGCTGGAAGCGACGCGGCGCGCGCTTGGCATGGCCATCGTCTGGCTTTGCCTGATCTTCATCGCCTATGCCTTCGTCGGCCCGGACCTGAGGTTCGTGAGCTGGCTGCGTCCGCTGGCGCATGGCGGCGTCGGGTTGAGCGAATTCGTCGACCAGATGTACTTCAGCTTCGAGGGCATCTTCGGCACGGCCCTTGGCGTGTCGGCGGAATATATCTTTCTTTTCGTGATGTTCGGCGCCGTGCTTCAAGTTGCTGGTGGCGGTGATTTCTTCATCACCATCACGCGAGCCATGACCGGGCAGACGCGGGGTGGACCGGCCAAGATCGCCGTCGTGGCCAGCGGCCTCATGGGCATGATGTCCGGCAGTTCCGTGGCCAACGTGGCCACGACAGGTTCGCTGACCATCCCGATGATGCTCAAGCTGGGCTACCCTCGGCGGTTCGCTGGCGCGGTCGAGGCCATCGCCTCCACCGGGGGCCAGATCACGCCGCCGATCATGGGGGCCGCCGCCTTTCTCATGGCCGCGATCCTGGGCATTCCCTATCTCGAGGTGGTTGCCGCCGCGCTGTTGCCTGCGGTGCTGTTCTACGTCGCCTTGCTGCTGGCCGTGCACCTGGCCTCTCTCAAGCTGGACCTGAAGCCTCTGGCCAAGGCCGAGGCAGGGTCGACCCGCCGCGTGCTGGCCTCGGGCTGGACCTTCCTGATCCCGGTCGTCTTGTTGGTCACCCTGATGTTGCAGGGCTATTCGCCGGGATACAGCGCGTTTTTCGGGGTCCTGGCGGCGATTGTCGTGCCCTATTTGCGGCCCTCCACCTTTATCGGCTGGCGCCAGTTGGTTGCCGGTGTCCGCCTGGGGGTCGAAGGCGCGGCCGTGGTCGCCGTCGCCTGCGCCTCGGCCGGGATCATCGTCGGGATCGTCCAGATCTCGGGGCTTGGGTTCAAGTTCAGCTCGGTGGTGACAGGGTTTGCCGGCGGGTCGCTGGATGTTGCCCTGGTTCTGGCGATGATCGCGGCCTTCATCTTTGGCATGGGGATGCCGACGACAGCGGCCTATATCGTGCAGGCCACGCTGGTCGCGCCTGCCCTGACGAAACTGGGGGCCGATCCGCTGGCCGCGCATATGTTCGTCTTCTACTACGCCGTCCTTGGCCAGATCACGCCACCGCTGGCCGTGGCCGCCTATGCCGCGGCGCCGATAGCCGGTGAAAAGGCCAGCCGGGTCGGTTGGACCGCCTTCCTGATCGGCCTGCCGATCTACATCGTGCCGTTCATGTTCGTTTCGAACACGGTGCTCCTGACCCCCGAGGGGTCGCTGGACCTGATCTACACCCTGGGCCGCTCTGTCCTGGCGGTCGGCGCCCTCTCGGCGGTCGTGATCGGCTGGCTGTTCGGCGCGCGGCTGTCGCTCGTCGGGCGGGCAGGGCTGGTCGGCACGGCAATCCTGATGGTGCACCCGGGCGGATGGACATCACTCACGGGGCTAGTCCTGCTGGCCGGGGTCTATGGCCTCCAGCGTCGCAGCCTGCACATGAAAGAAAGCCTTTCCCAATGAGTCAAAACGTCGTTCTGCCTGACCCCATCGGGACCGAATACCAATACGTCATGGCCGCACGGCACGGTCGTGTCATCCTGCTGGCCAGCCAGATCCCGAAGACCGATCCCAGGACGATCCATGCGGCGGGCCGGTGCGGAGAAGCGATCGACATGGAGACCGCTTGCGAAAGTGCACGGCTCGCGGCCGGGCAGGTTCTGGCCTGGCTTGCAAAGGAGCGCCGACCCGACGAGGAGGTCGACCGCGTGCTGCGCTTGCAGGTCTATGTTGCCGTCGGGGATGACGGTTTCGACATCTCCACCGTGGCCGATGCCGCATCCGAGAGGATCATTGCCGCGCTGGGGCAGGCGGGACGGCACCCCAGGACGGTCCTGGGCGTCAGCCGCCTGCCACGAAATGCGCCGGTGATGCTGGAGGCGACGGTTGCCCTGAAAGCTGTCGAGCCGGGGGACAAGGCTCGGGGCCCATAGACACCGATCATGCTTGCCCGCAGGGACTGGCGCGGGAGGTGCCTCTAATTGCCCGCGCCCACCCAACAAAGCCGTCCGGTTCGGGGTCAAAGATCGTGCGGTATAATCGATAGACGTCGTTGGTCCATATCGTGATGTCTGGTGTCTTTCGAAGACCATCAGGGCCCAAGCGGTTTTGGAACGGTCTGCCGGCCCCTCCGAAAAGCAGCAACACTCCTTCGCGGGTCAAATCGGCAGACAGCCGATGGATCCCTGCGGAACCAGCGGTGTGAAAGATCCCGGCTCCGTCGCCAACCGGCAAGTCGAACCCGGCGCGCCCCTGTCGGGCAGCGACATCGTCACCAGATGCAAAATTACAGCATCCAGACTTGATCCGCGCGCACATGCCAGCGCGTCGGACGCGGTGCATGTTGCTTCACGCCGTTTTCAAGCGCAGATGGGATGACGGGCAGAGTGGCGGCCTCGGCCACGGACTTCCCAAATTTCACATCAATTATAAAATTGTTAGTGGCGGAGGGAATGGCTCGCACATTAATTCGGCTGTTTCGGCAGTTCGGATCGAGTCTAGGGTCAGGACCCATTGATTTGGTTG
>NZ_JARAMO010000034.1:0-36130 GCF_028807275.1 Mameliella sp. AT18 | reverse complement strand
GGGAGTTCGAGTCTCTCATCACCCACCATTTCCCTCAGGATGCACTGCTTTGGCCCCGGATCGGGCCGGGGTGTTTTCCAACGGCGGACAATGTCGCCGCCCCGGTTGGATTGGACGCCGCCCGGGTGCCCCCTGTGGCGGCTGTGCATAACATCCTCGCGAGCTGTTCCGCGAGGGTTGCTTTCACACACTCAAAATTGTCATTTGTAACTTTGACTGTCCGCGTCCGCCCGGCGCTGCCGGATGACTGTCCAGCCAGGCGGGGTACGGAGAAAATTGTTCATTTCCTTTGAAGGCGGCAGGCCGCTTTCCCGGGACAACGCGAGAGGATAATCGTGCGACCCAAGAGCTTTATCAGCGCCACCGCGGTGGCGGCCATTTCCGCCGCCACCCTGCACACCACGCCCGCACTGGCAGAGGCAGGCGGTGTGCTGGATCCGCAGACGCGCGCGCTTCAGATGCAGCAGTACAACGAGGATCGCACCAAGAGCATTCTCGAACTGCAACCCTTCCGCACCACCCAGACCGCCCAGGGGGCCGACGGCACCAGCTATGAGCTGGTCTCGCTGAACCCGGGCATCAACTCCTGGTATGTTCTGACCGTCAGCTCCGAGGGCTTCTGGTCAAGCACGCGGCAGTTCCACCTGGAACTGGCCGATCCGGAACATTCGGTCATGGCGCTGGCGGGCGGGGCCGAGCCCGAACTGGTCATCACCGGCGAGGCGACCGAGTACCGCTGCGCCCCCTGGTCGGGCCGCAGCCCCGAGCTGGACGAGGCCCAGTATCGCGGGCTGCCTTTCGCGCCGATCTGCGAGGAACGCGTGTTCCTGCGCAACCAGGTGCGCGGCAACTCCACCAACCGCGAGGCAGTGGCGGAATTCCTGCGCGACAACGTCGTCTTTGGCGAAAGCATCGTGAACATGATCAAGGGCTCCTTCTACGAGGATGCCTTCATGAACTCCGGCCCCGTGGTCGAGGGCGCGGATGCGGGCGAAACGGTCAAGGCGCTTGGCAAGGCCAAGCTGGACAATGCGCCGGTCTTCCGTGCCAGCTTCAACTTCGATCTCGAAGGCGCCGAGGGCGGCCGTGTCGAGGCGGGCAGCTGGTACGCCATCAAGGACGTGCCCGGTGTCTATGCCAGCGCGATGAAGCCCGGCATGATCTCGCGTGAGATCCTCAGCCGCCCGGGAGAGACGCATGGGCTGGACGGTGTAGAGCGCGGCGCCGACGTCTACATGATGGCCTTCGATCTGGAACAGTTCGAACTGGGCTACGAGCTGGGTACCGAACACCCCCGCCTGGGCTGGTCGCCCCGGCCTTCGGGGGCAGGGCGCAACTATCGCACACCCGGTCCCGACGGCATCGACGACTCCACGCCGCTGGTTCGTTCGGGCATGCTGTCCCCGGCCAAGACCGACCGCGTGGTGGGCACCTTCGCCGCCGGGTTCAAACGCAGCCACGGCGCCTGGCGCCTTACGGAAAAGGCCTATACCAACTACGGCCATCACTATGGGTTCATCAGTGAAGGCGTGGTCTTCTCCAAGCTGCAGCCGGACCTTGTGACCATTCTCGTCATGGATGACGGCACCATCGA
Source organism: Mameliella sp. AT18 (assembly GCF_028807275.1). NCBI lineage: Bacteria > Pseudomonadati > Pseudomonadota > Alphaproteobacteria > Rhodobacterales > Roseobacteraceae > Antarctobacter > Mameliella sp. AT18. Next base: position 34,536 of record NZ_JARAMO010000034.1, on the reverse strand, counting down.
CATGCGCAAATGGACGCGCGAGGATGAAAAACTCCTGCCGCGGATCCGGTTTGCCCGCCAGAACGGCGTGCCCCTGGTCGAACCGGACCCCGCCACCGGCGAGGGGGTGCCCGGCAGCGAGGTGCGCAGCTGGATGGGCGGCAACTGGTCCGGCGACGCGGACGCCAAGCTGCGCACCCTGCGCGGCGGTGCCTGCATGAAGACCGCCGCCGGGCGCAAGTTCCTGATCTACGCTTATTTCTCGACCGCGACGCCGTCCGCGATGGCGCGGACCTTCCAGGCCTATGGCTGTGACTACGCGATGCTTCTGGACATGAACTCGCAGGAACACACCTATGCCGCCGTCTACACCCAGGAGGACGGCACCGTGGTGCCGCATCACCTGGTCAGCGGCATGGCCTCGATTGACGACCGCCGCCGCGACGGCACGCCGATCCCGCGGTTCGTGGGCTTCGCGGACAACCGTGACTTCATCTACCTGCTGAGGAAGTGAGCGACATGACGACAAGGCGCAAGGTGATCGGAGCGGCCCTGGGGGTCGTGCTGGCGGGGCTGATCGGCGCATCCGGAGGCGCCGCCCAGACCCTGCAACAGAACAACGAGGCGATGTTTCGCCAGATGCAGGCGGCGCGGGGCGTCACCAATGCCGAGATCCAGCGCATCCGCCAGATCTTTGCCGGCTCGCGCTGGATCGGGCAGGGCAACCCTGCGGTGACGCGTCATCCGCTGACTCCGGAACAGGCGCAGGCGCGCTTGCCTGCCCCGGCGCTGGAGTTCTACCGCAACAAACGGTTCGAGAAGATCTGCGGCGAGAAGTACATGGCGCCGCTCTACGATCCGGCGACGCAACAGCCAGAGGATGCCAAGGTCTGCGCCGACATGTTCGAATGGCCGAACGTGCCTTTGGCCTATCCGGTGACCTGGGTGCGTGCCCGCGAAGCGGCGGAACTGTGCTGGGCCGAGGGAAAACGCATCGGCGACGCGCATGAATGGGAAGGCGCCTCGCACGGGGCGCTGACCCCGCCGGACTATTTCTTTGGCATGAGCGTGCAGGCCGCCCGCGCGGCCCATAACCGCAAGTACCAGTCCAGCGCCCGCTACAGCATCGGCCCGACCTGGAAAAGCGGCGTCTGCGCGACTGGCAGCTTCAAGTCCGGCGGTTGCAATGGCGGCAGCTTTACCGGCTGCGGGTCCAACACCTATCCGGCGGGCAGCTTCCCGAAATGCAAGAGCCCGCTTGGCGTCTACGACATCGACGGCAACGCGGCCGAGCACATGAACCTGCCGCTGGCAGCCGACCAGATGGCCAGCCGCGGCAGCCGCAAGCTGGGCGTGACCGAGATGAAGGGCAGCTGGTTCATCTGGGACACGGTACGCGCCCATACCCATTGGAGCCGTTGGCGCGCGCCTTACTGGCATGGCTCACGCGTGCTGGCGCAGGGCAGCCACCACAACTACCACCTCGGATTCCGCTGCTTCAAGGACGTGAACTGACGCTTCCGTACACTGAAACAGGAAACGCCGCCCGGCCTATCGCCCGGCGGCGTTTCTTCATGTCCGGTGCAGCCCGATACGCCCCTATCGAGTTTCTTCTTGGCAAAAATACCCCGGGGGTGAATTGGCCGAAGGCCAAGAGGGGGCAGCGCCCCCTCTTTATTGGTTCACGTCCGCGAACGGGCCGGGTCTCAGTTGGCGCTTGCGACCTGCAGCTGCGCGGCGCGGATCGGGCCTTCGTCGCTGATCAGCGATGCGTAGTCCGGGTCTGCCATCAGATCGGCCAGGCGCACGGGGCGTCCGTTCAGATAGGCGGTCTGGCTGATCAGGCGAACACCGTGGCTGTAGTCGGCGTAGGTGGCGCCGTGCACGGTGCTCAGCGGCTGGATCGCCTTGCCGTTGGTCCGGTGCCAGCCATAGATCGCCACGCGGCCACGGTTGCTGCTCAGCCGGTTGGTCAGCACCAGGTCCTTCTTGTGGCCCGATGTCAGGTGGCCGGCGACGGAGGCTCCGCGCAACTGGCCTTCGACGGTGCGGTTGTGGCGCACGAGATAGTCGGTCGAGGACATTTGCGGACCCGGGGTCATCGGCTTCGGTGCCACGCGGGTGTCGGCGGCGCGGTAGATCTGGTCCACCATGCGGCGCGTCGGCAGCATCATGTCAAAGCGTCCGGCGATCTGCATCGCGGCGGGCAGGCCCATCGGCACGCGCACGAAATCGCGGTCACTGCCGACGGCCAGGTAATCGGGCGTCGCGCAGAATGTGATCCGGATCGGCGAGCCATCGCGGGCGCGGCCCGAAACTTCGACAGGCACCAGGTCCTGGAGGAACGAGGGCATGTTTCCGGCAAGAATTTCACGCGCGACAAGGCGGTCGCGCTCGGTGCCGCTGGTGCGCATCAGGCCGGCCATGACCGCGTCGCCGCCTTTCGCCGAACCACGGCGGTTCGGCATGGCGCGGGTCAGGCGGGTGTTGCAGGTCGCGCCGGACACCGGGCGTTCGATGGCGCGCGGCAGGGCGGCCAGCGTGGCGGTCGGCGCCTCTGCTTCGGGTGTGCGGTCGATGCTGGGTTCGGGCAGTTTCAAACCCTCCGGACGCAGTTTCGGACGCAGCGACACCGCAACCTGGATGGTCTCGGAGACCTCGGGAACGTCCAGTTCGGGGCGGGCACGGGGGCGGATCGTCCCCAGTGTCGCGATCTGCGGCACCAAGGAAGACTTCATCACTTCCTTGTCCGGCTCCGGGGTGATGTCGCGCGGCAAGGAGGCCAGCGCCAGCGGTGCACTGTCCAGTTCCGGTGTCGGCAGGCCGTCGGCGCGCGGCGCGGCAAGCCCGCCGGGGGCGCTGCGCGCGATGTCCGGCGCGGCGGAATGGTCGCGCCCGACAGGCAGCTGGTGCGGCGGGTGCCAGGTCTGTGCGCGTGGCAAACGGTGGACCACCTCGCTCAGGGCCGCGTGCCGGGGCTCGGCGGCCGGGGCAGGCGCGACCGTCGGGGCCAGCTTGCTCACCATGACCGGTGTCGCGGGTGCCGCTGTCGGGCCCTGATCGTCGGGCATCATGACAAGAACGGTCACGGCCGCAGCCGCGTTCAGGGCAGCAAAGCCCAGTGCGGCGGCAACGAGGCCGGGACGGCGTGCGGCGGAATCAAGTCTGGATAACCAGCCCTTGTGTTCGGCGGCGATTTCAAGATCGGAGGAGTGTGCCTGCATCATGACGCTGCCTCCTAGTCGCGAAGCGTTAAGCGAACAATGACGATGCGCACGGCATGGCCCGCCTTGGGCGGGAACTCGCCAACCCGGCCCGCAACCATCCTGTGGCTGCAAGGCCGCAAAGCGGATCATGCACCGATGTGTCCGTTGATAGGGTTTGATCTCATCCAATTGGAATGAAAGAGTATCTCTGGATTTTAGTCAAACTGCTTCGGCAACAGGTGGCGGATTTCCGCGAGGACTTGCATCTGGGCAACAGCCCGCAGGTCATTTGCGAAAATAACGTCGAAAAGTTGAAAGGAACGCGCGGATGATCCGTTCGACACGAGACCTTACCAAAGTGATTCTTGCTGCGGCGCTGATGCCGCTGGCTGCTCCGGCGCAGGCTGCCGGTGCGGAAGATGCGGCCCGGTTGTGCCGCGAACTGGCGGGTCCGGCCACGGCCGAGGCGCCGGTCAGCAAGCAGGCGGTCAGCGATTACTTCCGCGCGCTGCGTTCCGCCCGCGCTGCCTGCGAACGGGCGGTCATCGGGGCCAACCCGGATCCCGAGGCGCTGTTCCAGGTGGCCGTTCTGATGCAAGCCGATGGTGAACATGCCCTGGCGCTGGAAACCTTCGAACTGGCTGCAGAGGCCGGGGTGGCCGCCGCGCGCACCAAGCTGGGTGATTATTTCAACTTCGGCACCGGCGACGTGTCCGAGGATCTGGACCGGGCCATCGCCGAATATCGCGCGGCTGCGGATGCCGGCGATCTTCCGGCAAAGGCCACTCTTGGCATGATGAGCGGGCTGGGGCGCGGAACCTCGCGCGACTTCCGCCAGATGGTCGGCCTGCTGCAGGAGGCCGCGGATGGGGGCTATCACTTTGCCCAGCTGCGTCTCGCCTCGATCTACATGAACCCGCGCAGCCTGCCGCGCGGCCTGGCCGAGGAACTGGGCCTGCCCGACGTGGTCAAGGCGGCCGAAATGCTCGAACTGGCCTCGAAACAGGGCAACGAGGATGCGGCGCGGGCCCTGTCTCAGCTTTATTCCGAGGATGGCCCGGTCACTGATCCGGCACAGCGCGCGGCGCTGATCCGGCGGTCGGCCCAGGGTGGCGACCCGGCGGCGATCAACGCGCTGGGGTTCCTCTATGAACGCGGCGAGGGGGTGGACTACGACCCCGAACAGGCGGCTTCGCTCTATGTCCAGGCGCTGGAGTCGGGCCAGGTTTCGGTCAACGAGATCCGGGGCCGGGTGGATGGCCGCGCCGTCGCCTGGGACCCGGACACGGCACTGGCTTTCCAGCGGATCCTGCAGGAACGCGGGCTTTATGACGGTGCGCTGGATGCCAAGGTCGGCCCGGGGACGCTGCGTGCGGCGCGGGGGCTGGCAACCCAGTGACCCGGGCATATCCGGGGCCGTCTGCCAGACTGGCAGGAGGTCCCGGGTCACGCCCGGGACGGGCTCATTCTTGGGACGTCAGCCCAGCAGGCGCACGCCCCGGTCGATCCCTTCCAGCGTCATCGGCACCATGCGGTCCTCGAATATCTCGCGGATCATGGTGATCGACTGCGTGTACTGCCAATGCTTCTCGGGCACCGGGTTGATCCAGAGGTGATCGTGCCACTGGTCGCGCGCCCGTTGCAGCCAGACCTGCCCGGCCTCGGCGTTCCAATGTTCATTGGCGCCGCCGGGATAGGCAATCTCATAGGGTGACATCGAGGCATCGCCGACAAAGATGCACTTGTAGTCCGGCCCGTAGGTGTTCAGCACCTCCCAGGTCGGCGTCTGCTGGTCATACCGCCGTGAATTGTCGCGCCAGACACCTTCGTACAGGCAGTTGTGGAAATAGTAGTGTTCGAGGTGCTTGAACTCGGACCGCGCGGCAGAGAACAGCTCTTCGACCACCTTGATGAACGGGTCCATCGAGCCGCCAACGTCGAGAAACAGCAGCACCTTGACCGCGTTGTGCCGTTCCGGCCGGGTGACCACGTCAAGATAGCCGTGTTCGGCGGTCGCGCGGATGGTGCCGTTGAGGTCCAGCTCTTCCTCGGCGCCCTGGCGCACCCAGCGGCGCAGCCGTTTCAGCGCCACCTTGATATTGCGCGTGCCCAGCTCGACCGAGTCGTCGAGGTTGCGGAACTCTCGCTTGTCCCAGACCTTTACCGCCCGCTGGTGGCGGCTTTCGTCCTGTCCGATACGCACGCCTTCGGGATTGTAGCCATAGGCGCCGAAGGGCGAGGTGCCGGCAGTGCCGATCCACTTGTTGCCGCCCTGGTGGCGGCCCTGCTGTTCCTTCAGCCGCTCCTTGAGCGTCTCCATCAGCTTGTCGAAGCCGCCAAGCGCCTCAATCTGCGCGCGCTCTTCCTCGGTCAGGTGCTTTTCGGCCTGCTTTTTCAGCCAGTCGGCGGGCAGGTTGACCGCCTCAAAGACTTCTTCGGCGCTGATCTGGTCCAGCCCCTTGAAGGCGGTTGCGAAGGCGCGGTCGAACCGGTCGAGATGCCGCTCGTCCTTGACCATCGCGCTGCGCGCCAGAAAATAGAAGGCTTCGACGTCATAGGTGGCGAGGCCCGCGCGCAATCCTTCGAGAAAGGTCAGGTATTCGCGCAGCGTGACCGGCACGCCGGATTTCCGGAGGGTTTCGAAGAAGGGTACGAACATGGCGCGACGCTATCCCGATTTGCCGGGCATGGAAATGGGGTAAGGGACGGCAGTTCGGCTGTCCGCCCAGGCCGTCATCCTGGCGATTGCCCGCGAATTTCCGGCGTTCCTCAGCCCAGCAGGGTCTTTTCCAGCGCGATCGTCACGACCAGCCCCAACAGGGCGAAGGCGATGGCATAGATCACCGCGTATTGGGCGATATCGGCCCAGTTGCCCTTGCGCCGTTTGGCGGTTGTCCCGCCGATGATGGCGCCCAGAAGCGCCCCGAGGATCACGATCATAGCGTCCCTTGTCCCTGCCTCGCGGGATTGAGCGATCCGATCTCGCGCAGTTTCGCGCGCACCGCCCAATCAGAGCCGAACCCGTAGCGTGCCCAGCCGAGCGAGTCCACCCGGACGCTGCGGCCCTCGGCGACGCGGCCCGAGAGTTCCAGTGCTTCGGCCCGCAGCATCAGGAGCGTCGCCAGAAGGGCCGCGTTCTCATGCCGGGCGGCGGTGTCCAGGTGCGGACCGATGAGGGCCAGGGCATGTTCCGAATTGCCCGAGGCGATGGCATAGGCCCCCAGTTGCGAGGCGACATAGGCGCGATGGAGCGCGGTGTCCGGGCGGCGGCCAAAATAGCGTTGTGCCAGGACGAACTGATCCTGCGCCGCCTGCGGGTCGGTGGCCTGCAGCAGCCGGCCCATCGCGTAATGCGAAAAGGCGCGGCGATGATCCGTCCAGCCCATTGCCGAGGCAACCTGCAGCGCCTCGATGGCGGCGGCGCGCCGCTGTGCCGGGTTGGCGCCGGGGCCAAGGGCCGTCTGAACCGCGTCGATCCAGACCCGGGGCGTCTTTGCCAGCCGCTGCGGGATGATGCCCTGGCCGCGCGGGTTCACGCGGGCCAGGATCGCGGGCAGACGGTCGGCAACCTGGCGCCGCGTCATGCCGGTGCGCAGCGCCGGGTCATAGTAGATGCGCAGGATCATCATGTCGTAGCCGGTCAGGACCGTGTGGACGTTGTCGTCGTTGAACACGCTGTCGGGCAGGCGATAGAGATCGTTCAGAGGGCCGATGGCCTGGGCCAGTTCCTCGTGCAGGCAGTCGCGGACTTCCTGCGGCGAAGCGTCGTTGGGCAGGAAGATCGCCAGCCGTTCACGCTGTGTCAGCGTGGACCAGCTGACAGACCGGGATCGGCGCTTGCTGCGGTATTCCGCCAGGGACGAGACGTTGGGCACCACGAAACAGGCGGCCTGGGGCAGGGCGGCGCGGATGTCGGCCCGGCTGACGGCCTGAACGGTGATATTGGCCTGGGGGTCGCCGCTGAGCGCGATGTCGATCCCGGCCTCCGTGCGCAGCCGGTGCAGCAGTCGGCGCAGGTCCGGCGCCAGCGAGGAGGGCGGCGCCCCGGTGACGCGGACGGTGATCGGCGTGTCGAAACGGGTAAAGCTCTGCAGCGGGCGGCCCGATTCCAGCGTGAAGGCCAGGTCGAGGAAATCCCGCGCCACGTCCTGGTTCGAGGCCACGGGCGCTTGTGGGCGCGGTGCGGCAAAGCTCTTCATCGGGGGCAGGCCGCTGGTTCCGTCGACCGCGGCCGCGCGGGTGGCCGCGGTGTCGGTCGGCGTGGCCGGCATGCAGGCGCCCAGCAGCAGGTAGAGCGGGAGCATCAGGCGACGGGACCTGCGCATCACATCCTCTGGTACTTGATGAAGGGCGTCAGCGTGCCGATCCGGTCGTAAAGCTGGCGGGCCGTGGTGTTGAAGTCCTGCGTCAACCAATAGACGGTGGCGGCGCCATAGGCATCGGCCTTGTCATAGACGCCCTGGATCAAGGCGCGACCGATTCCCTGTCCGCGTACATCGGGAACTGCGTAGAGATCCTGCAGGTAGCAGACCTCCTCGATCTTCCAGGCGTGGCGGTGGAACAGGTAATGCGTCAGGCCGACCAGCCTGCCGTCAAGTTCGGCGACAAGGGCGTTGAAGTCGCGCGGATCATCGCCCAGAAGGCGTGCGAAGGTGGACGCATAGACCGGTTCGGGAACGGAGCTTTCGTAGAAGGCCAGGTAGGCCGTCCAGAGCTCACGCCACTCCGGTTCGTCCGCGGCGGCCAGGGGGCGCACCGTGAGAGCCGTATTTGGGGACACTTTTTAAGCCTGCCTGCTTTGTGTTCCGTGTGGATGCTCTAAGACATCCTTGGATTTTCTGTCCTCTGTGGGATCACTATAGGGCAAAACCTTGGTTTCTGCCCAGCACTATGCCCGCCTGTGGATAATTTTTTCCCGATTTCGGGAAGGCGGTTCAGAAATCGTTAATTTTATGGAGTTTCGCTGGATCAGGTGAGTCCGAATTGCCACTGTGGGTGCCTGTTGATAACCCTGCCGCCAGGTCAAACGTGGCGGTTTCGGGGCACTTCAGGCCAGCCAGGCCAGCGAAAACAGCGACAGGACACTGGTCCAGATGATGACCGGCGCGATGGCATCCGTGCGCACGCCGTACAGCAGCGCCAGCGCAAAGGCCATTGCCCCCGACGGTCCGGCGGCGGTCAGCGTGAAAAGCGTCTGCCAGGCCTCGGGCGGGGCCACGGCCCAGAGGGCACCCGCGACCAGTGCCGGGAAGGCCAGCAGTTTCAGGGCGGAAACAGTGGCCACCAATGGTGTCGGTGTCAGCGCGTGGCCTGACAGGATCACCCCCAGGGCGAAGAGGGTCAGCGGCGCGGCGCCGGCCCCGGCAAAGCCCATCGCGGTCAGGATCGGCTCTGCCACCGGCAGGCCGGTGACATTGACCACCATGCCAAGCGCGATGGCGATCAGCACCGGGTTCGACGCGATGCGCCGCAGGGCCGGACCGGGTCCGGCACCGCGATTGGCCATCAGGTCCGTCGTGACGATGAAGAAGGCAAAGCTGACCGCCGCGTCCCATGCAACGATGGCGGTGACGGGCAGGGCCGCTGCCTCGCCGTAGATCAGAAAGCTGATCGGCCAGATATACAGCAGCGTGTTGACGAAGATCGTGGCCATCGCCAGCAGCCAGGATTCCAGCAGCTCGCGCCGGAACAGCAGGCGGCAGACCGCGAAGGTCAGACCGAACAGCGCCACCTGAGAGGCGGCATACCCGGCCAGCGCGCCAACCCGGAAGGATGACCAGTCCAGCGCCGAGATCAGAGGAAAGATCAGCGCGGGTTGCAGGATGAGAAAAGCGATCCGGTTGATCGCGCCCGCCTCACCCTTGCTGACCTTGTCGAGGCGGCCCAGCAGGAACCCCAAGGCCAGCATCGAGAAGACCGGCAGGATGTCATGGGTCAGAATGTGGAGCATGGGGCCGTCCGTCTGTGTTCCCCGCGACAGAGCATGCCGGGCCGCCGGGCGCAAGCTGCCGCCGGGGCAGGGCTCGGGTCAGTCCCTGGACAGAAGATGCTCGTACCTGGCGTCGGTCAGCGTCTTCAGGAACGCCACCAGTGCGTCGATGCGTTCATCGTCCAGCGCGGGCCCGTGGGTCAGCTCCTCCTGCGCCAGCGTACCCGGGATAGGCGGCGGGCCAAAGGGCGCGCCGGTTTCCGGGTTGATCTGCCGCGCGGCGGATTTGCTGTTGTAGCGGTTGTAGAACAGGATCACCGTCCGCAGGTCCTGGAACACACCGTTGTGCATGTAGGGGCCGGTCACGGCGACGTTGCGCAGGGTGGGGGTGCGGAACTTGCCCCGCTCTCCCGGGTCCGTCACCGCCGGGTTGTCCAGCAGGCCGTTGTCGACCTGGTCCGGCGGAATGCCGTTCAAGCCCCGCAGCGGGCCGTTCTGCGGCACTCCGATGTTGTGATAGCGGTAATCGGTAAAGGTCTCGCGCGGGTCCATCTGGCCGCGTCCGACCTGGTGGCAGAGGTTGCAGTTGGTGAATTGCTGCGAAAAGAACAGCAAGCGCCCAAGTTCTTCTTGTTTCGTCAGCTCCGCGTCGCCGCGCAGGAACCGGTCGTATTTGGAATCGAAGGGCGCAAAGACCTCGGTTTCCTCGAAGGCGGCGATGGCCTGCGTCATGGCGGCATAGGCGCTGTCCGCCTCGTCCCAGACCTCCGCGCCGAAGAGGGACGGAAAGGCGGCCTCGTACACCGGGTCTTCACGCAGGCGGGCCACGACAGCTGCCTTGTCGGTCATGCCCATCTCGATGGGGTTCAGCGGCGGGCCACCAGCCTGGTCCGCAAGCGTCGCGGCGCGCCCGTCCAGGAATTGTCCGCCTGTCCAGCGCCCCTCGGCATCGCGGTGAAAGGCGGGTGAGAGAGCGGCATAGGTGGCGGTGGGTGCGTTCCGGTCCCCAAGCGACAGACCGTCGTCGCCGGGTGAGGCCATGCCGTGTGGATCGGCGAACCCATAGGCGGGGTCATGGCAACTGGCACAGGATTGTGTCCGGTTGGTCGAGAGGTTCACGTCATGAAACAACAGCGCGCCCAAATCTGCCTTCGTCCGGGGCACGTCGGGCGCGTCACCGGAAACCACGGCGGCAAGGGTCGTGACGCCCAGGGTCAGGGCGGCAAGAACGGACAGGCGAAAGGCGGGCATGACAACTCCTTTGGGCTTGGGTCGTCGCATACGCCGAAAATGGACCTGAGTAAATTGATCAGGATCAAGCCCCCGGCGGTTTGGCCGGGGCGGGATCGCCTCAGCGTTGGCGCCGCGCCATGAAGGCCAGCCGTTCGAACAGATGCACGTCCTGTTCGTTCTTCAGCAGCGCGCCGTGCAGCTTCGGCAGCGCGCTGGCGCCGTCGCGTTTCAGGTCCTCGGCATCCAGATCCTCGGCCAAGAGCAGCTTGAGCCAGTCCAGCACCTCGGAGGTCGAAGGTTTTTTCTTCAGGCCCGGCTGTTCGCGCAGCTCGTAGAACTGGGTCAGGGCCGTGGTCAGCAGCGCGGGCTTGATGCCCGGATGATGGACCTCGACGATCTTGCGCAGGGTCTCGGTGTCGGGGAACTTGATGTAGTGGAAAAAGCAGCGGCGCAGAAAGGCGTCGGGCAGTTCTTTTTCGTTGTTCGAGGTGATGATGACGATGGGGCGTTGTTTCGCGCGGATCGTCTCCCCGGTCTCGTAGACGTGGAACTCCATCTTGTCGAGTTCCTGCAGCAGGTCGTTGGGGAACTCGATGTCGGCCTTGTCGATCTCGTCGATCAGCAGGACGACCTTGCCCTCGGCCTCGAAGGCCTGCCACAGCTTGCCCTTGCGGATATAGTTGGCCACGTCGTTCACGCGTTCGTCGCCCAGCTGGCTGTCGCGCAGCCGGCTGACGGCATCGTATTCGTACAGTCCCTGCTGCGCCTTGGTGGTGGATTTCACCGCCCATTCCAGCATCGGCAGACCCAGGGCCTTGGAGACCTGGCGCGCCAGTTCGGTCTTGCCGGTGCCGGGTTCCCCCTTGACCAGCAGGGGGCGTTCCAGTGTCACCGCGGCGTTCACCGCCATCGTCAGATCGTCGGTAGAGACGTATTCCTCGGTGCCTTCGAAACGCATGGCGCGACCTTCTTGCTGTAACCTGTCGCCAGAGGGGTAGTGCGGTGCGGGCGCCTTTGCAAGTGCAGCACCCGTGCCCGACCGTTGCGTCACGGCGTGTCCTCATGTGCGGGTCAAGGCATCGGCGCCTAGCGGCCGGAAGGGCCTGCGCCATCCTGTCGCTTTTCGACCTTTGGAAGCGCGGCGGAGGCGAAAACCGGGCCCGGAAACAGGTGCCGATGTTGGAACCCCGGGCCGGAAATCCAGTCCCGAGAATGGCTTGGCCGGGGCATCCCGGGCTTGCCACAAAGTTACCCAGGGGCAGCCGCAAATCGGCCGAGGAAAGACGCTAATGTGACGTGACAACGGTCGCGGCTTGCTTTAATGCCTGCCCGCAGGGGTGCCAGATATCTGAGGAATTTCAACATGGCGGATATTGGCGTTGATGAGGGAGCGGATATGAAGCCTGAGACCTTTCTGCCCGATGATTACCGTCCGGCCGAAGACGAACCGTTCATGAACGAGCGGCAAACAGAGTACTTTCGCCGCAAGCTACTGGCCTGGAAGGCCGAGCTTCTGTCCGACAGCCGCGACACCATCGAAGCGCTGCAGGAAGGCACGCGGAACATCCCTGATGTGACCGACCGTGCCAGCGAAGAAACCGACCGCGCAATCGAATTGCGCACGCGCGACCGTCAGCGGAAACTGGTCAGCAAGATCGACCAGGCGCTGCGCCGTATCGACGAGGGCGAATATGGTTACTGCGAAGTGACCGGCGAGCCGATCAGCCTGAAACGGCTGGATGCACGTCCGATCGCCACCATGAGCCTCGAGGCGCAGGAACGCCACGAGCGCCGCGAGAAGGTGCATCGCGACGACTGAGCCGCGACCACATGGACACGACATGGTAGACGCCGGGGCCTTGCCTCGGCGTTTTTCCTTTGCCAATGGAAGCACATGGAACTGACGGGCCGCGACATCACCATCATCGGCGCCGGGATCGGCGGGCTGACCGCGGCGCTTGCACTGCGGGCGCGGGGCGCCGAGGTGCGCATCCTGGAACAGGCCGACGCGATCCGCGAGGTCGGCGCCGGCATCCAGGTCAGTCCCAACGGGTTGCGGGTGATCGAGGCGCTGGGTCTGGGCGAGGGGTTTCGCGCCATCTCGGTCGCCGGGCGCGCCGTCTCGCTGCGCGAGGCTCGTGGGCGCGAGGTGCTGAGGCTGGATCTGACCCGGCTGCCGGCCGAGCAAAGCTATCGCTTCGTGCACCGCGCGGACCTCGTGGATCTTCTGGCCGGGCAGGCGCGCGCGGCAGGCATCCGTGTGCGCCTGCTGCAAAAGGTGCGCGAGGTCATGCCGGGCACGCCGCCGCGGGTCGCGCTTTGCAATGGCGATGCCACCGGCGCAGAACTTGTGATCGGCGCGGATGGATTGCATTCGGTGCTGCGCCCGGTCCTGAACGGCGTGGCGGACCCGTTCTTTACCGGGCAGGTGGCCTGGCGCGCGGTGGTGCCCAACACGGTCGGCCATCCACCAGAGGCGAGGGTCCACATGGGGCCGGGGCGCCATATGGTCAGCTATCCGTTGCGCGGAGGCGACCAGGTGAATGTCGTCGCGGTCGAAGAGCGGCGTGGCTGGGTCGAGGAAAGCTGGAGCCACCAGGATGCGGGCGACAACCTGCGCGCGGCTTTCGCGGGCTTTGGCGGGATGGTGCCGGGCCTGTTGGCCGGGGCGGACCAGCCTGGCCTGTGGGGGCTGTTCCGGCACCCGGTGGCGCGGGTCTGGCATGGCGCGGGTGTGGTCCTGCTGGGGGATGCGGCCCATCCCACCCTGCCTTTCCTTGCCCAGGGGGCCAACATGGCGATGGAAGATGCCTGGGTTCTGGCCGATGCTCTGTCAGAGGCGCCCGACATGGCCTCGGCGCTGGCCTGCTACCAGCACCGACGCCGCGACCGGGTTGTTCGGGTGATCGAGGCGGCCAATGGCAACGCCTGGAAATACCATCTGCGCAACCCGCTGGTGCGCGGCGTGGCGCATCTGGGTCTGGGCGTCGTGGGCCGGTTGGCACCGGGCCGGATGCTGCACCAGTTCGACTGGCTTTACGGGCACGACGTGACGCGCGGCGCCTGATCCGTCCGACCATTGAAGGGGGGGACACCGGCCCCCTACATGATAGACATGGCCCGTCACAGGGGAGAGGCATTCATGGACAGGGTAGACGCGATTCCCGAGCAGGCATTGGCCTGGCATCGTGCGGGCGATGGCGCCGTGCTGGCCACCGTGGTCGAAACATGGGGCTCTGCCCCGCGGCGCATCGGCAGCCAACTGGCGATTTCCGGAACGGGCATGATCGAAGGTTCGGTCTCGGGCGGCTGCGTCGAGGGCGCGGTGATCGTCGAGGCGCTGGAGGCGCTGGAGGCGGGTGAGCTGCGCGAGCTGGAGTTCGGGGTCTCCGACGATGACGCCTTTGCCGTCGGCCTGGCCTGCGGCGGCACAATTCGCGTGCTGGTGGAACCCGTGGGGGACGTCCTGCCGGAACTGCTGCTCGAGGACCTGGTCAAGGCCCGTGCCGCGCGCGATCCCGTCGCCTACGTGGTCGACCTGGATCGCAGCGACCGTTGGTTGGACCGACAGGGATTTGCCGATCGGTTCCGGATGGACCGCTCCGGGTTCGAGCCGGACAGCCGGGTCTTTGTCGGCATCCACAACCCGCCGCTGCGGCTGATCGTGGTGGGGGCGGTGCATATCGCCCAGGCCCTGCTGCCGATGGCGCGCATCGCGGGCTATGATCCGTCGGTGATCGACCCGCGCGAAACCTTTGCCTCGCCCGAGCGGTTTCCGGATACGCGCCTGTTGCATGACTGGCCGGACGAGGCGGTCGAGACTCTGGGGCTGGACACGCGCACCGCGCTGGTGCTGTTGACCCATGATCCGAAGCTGGACGATCCGGCGCTGGAAAAGGCGCTGCGTTCTGGCTGTTTCTACATCGGGGCGCTGGGGTCGACGCGCACCCATGCCAAGCGGGTGACACGGCTGACAGAGGCAGGGTTCACCGAGGCTGAGATCGCGCGCATCCATGCGCCCATCGGGCTGGACATCGGCGCCGCCGGTCCGTCGGAAATCGCCGTCTCGATCATCGCGCAGATGACTCAGGTGTTGCGTCGCGGGGATCTGCGATGAAATTCGGCGCCGTTCCGCTGGACGAGGCCGAGGGCGCCGTGCTGGCGCATAGCGTCGCCCTGGACAAGGGGCGCCTGCGCAAGGGCCGGGTGCTGACGCCCGAGGACCTGGACAAGTTGCGCGGAGCGGGCCTGGACGAGGTCATCGCGGCACGGCTTGAAACCGGCGACATCGGTGAGGACGCCGCCGCTGCGCGCCTGGCGCAGGCGCTTGTCCCCGACTCGGCGCGCGCGGGGCTGAAGATCGGCAAGGCGGCGACCGGGCGGGTGAACCTGCACGCCGAGGCGCCCGGCGTCGTCGAGGTGCTGGCGGGCCGCATCCACGCGCTGAACGCCTTGCATCCGATGATCACCGTGGCGACTGTGCCCGAGTGGCAGCGCGTGGCTGCGGGCGGCATGGTGGCGACGGTCAAGATTATCTCCTACGCGGTGCCCGAGGCGGCGCTGGAGGCGGCGTGCCTGGCGGGGCAGGCGGGGCTGCGCCTGCGGCCCGTGGTCTGTCGGACCGCGCAGCTGATCCAGACCACGGTCGACGGGTCGGAAACCGGCGACAAGGGGCAGAAGGTCACGCAGGATCGGCTGGATCGGCTGGGGGTTCAAATCGGCCCGCAGCAGGTGGTGCCGCACCGCGTCGGTCCGCTGGCAGATGCGGTCGCGGCCACCGATGCGGATGCGGTTCTGATCCTGACGGGCTCTGCCACTTCTGACCTGCACGACGTCGCGCCAGAGGCGGTGCGACGGGCCGGCGGCTCTGTCACGCATTTCGGGATGCCGGTCGACCCCGGCAACCTGCTGTTCTACGGCGAACAGGCCGGGCGTCCGGTGATCGGCCTGCCGGGCTGCGCCCGTGCCCCGGCGCTGAACGGCGCCGACTGGGTGCTGGAACGGCTGTTGTGCGGCGTTCCCGTCACCCCGCAGGACATCGCGGGCATGGGCGTCGGTGGCCTGCTGAAGGAAATTCCGGCACGCGGTCGTTTGCGCGAGGCCTGAGGATCAGCGCGGCGCATCCCCGATCAGGTCGATCAGGGCCGAGCGCCCCTTGTGGCCCGCGCCCTCGTCCAGGTCCTGTTCGTATTCCGCAAGACGCAACAGGGTCAGGTCCGGGAAGGCCGCGCGCAGCATCTCTGCGGTATACATGTTGTCGGGGTTTCCCGGCCCCCCGGTGCCATAGTCCACCTGCTTCGGCGTGTAGCCATGCAGCATCAGCCGCCCTCCCGGAGCCAGCGCACGGCGCAGCCCGGCAAAGACCGGGGCGCGTTCCTCGGGCGACAGGAACTGGAAGAAGACCGCCACAACCAGGTCATAGGTCCGGCTCCAGTCCCAGTCCTCGATCGTCGAGACATTGAAGTCCGGGGCCACGCCTGCCTTCTTCGCCAGCTTCTCGGCCTTGGCGATGGCATTGGGCGACAGGTCGAAGGCCGTGACATCGCAGCCCTGCTGCGCCAGCCAGACCGAATTGCGGCCTTCGCCATCGGCGATGCACAGCGTACGGGCGCCCGGTGGAATCAGCCCGGCATGCGCGGTCAGAAAGCCCGAGGGCGCGGTGCCAAAGACATACTCCTCGGTTGCGAAACGATTGTCCCAGCTCATGCGCGTTCTCCTTGGGCAGATACGAAAAGCCCGCCTTGGCGGCGGGCTCATGTGCGGATAATGCGCCTTTTCAGGCGATCATGTGCCGGACCCTCACTTGGCTGAGGGGCCGATCATCATGACCATCTGGCGGCCTTCCATCTTCGGCATGTTCTCGACCTTGCCGATTTCCTTGACGTCTTCCGCCACGCGTTCCAGCAGTTCGCGGCCAAGGTTCTGGTGCGCCATCTCGCGTCCGCGGAACCGCAGGGTGACCTTCACCTTGTCGCCGTTCTCGAGGAACTTGAAGACGTTGCGCATCTTGACCTCGTAGTCGTGGGTGTCGGTGTTCGGGCGGAACTTGACCTCCTTGACCTCGATGATCTTCTGCTTCTTGCGGGCTTCGGCTTCGCGCTTCTGGGTCTCGTACTTGAACTTGCCGTAGTCCATGATCTTGCAGACCGGCGGCGTCGCGTTGGGCGAGATTTCCACGAGGTCGAGCCCGGCTTGTTCAGCCAGGTCCATCGCACGGGCAGGGGTGACGACACCGACGTTTTCGCCTTCGGCGCCAATGAGCCGGATTTCAGGGGCCCGGATACGGTCGTTGACTCGGGGGCCTGTGTCGCGCGTGGGCGGCGCGTTATGTGGTCTGCGGGCTATCGGAATGCTCCATTTGCGGTTTTCATCAGGGTGGCAAGGTAAACTTGGGCGCATAGGCTTTCAAGCGGCAATTCCATGCCTGTGCGCCACTTGCAAACGGATTCCCCTTGAAGCTGGCCGGGGGGCAGCGCACACCGCTTCCTAGGAACCCTGCGCACCGGCGCGCGGGGCGGAACGTGATGGAGGTTCCCATGAGAAACCTGATCTTCGTCCTGGTCGCGGTTGCAGCGGGCGTGGGTGGTTACCTGTGGTACGCAGACCAGCAGGCCAAGGAAGAAGCGGCACGCGCTGCGGCCGAGGCGGCCCGGGCGGCCGAACTGGCAGCCGCGGAAGCGGCTGAAAAGGCCGAAGAGGCCGCCAAGGACGCGGCAGAGGATGCCGTGGACGTGGCCAAGGACGCGGCGGACGCAACCGTCGACACCGCCAAGGACGTGGCCGATACCGCCAAGGACGCGGCGGATGCCACGCTGGACGCGGCCAAGGACGCCGCCGACAAGACCGTGGATGCCGCCGAAACCGCGCTGGCGGATGCCGCCAAGGACGTTGCAGAGGGCAAGGCCAAGCTGGGCGATGCCCTGGCCGGTGCCGCGGACAAGACGCTGGATGCTGCCAAGGACGCGGCGGATGCGACCGTTGACGTGGCCAAGGATGCGGCTGACGTGACCGTGGACGCCGCCAAGGATGCCGCCGACGCGACGATGGACGTGGCCAAGGACGCCGGTGACGCGGTCGACACGGCCCTGGCGGACGCGGATGCGCCCGAGGCCGTCGATCCCGCGCCCGCTGCAGAGCCTGCCGAAACTGCCGAGCCGGCCGCAGATCCTGCCGCCGAACCCGTCGAGACGGCTGACCCGGCTTCGGAACCGGTGCTGGAGCCGTCGGCAACAGCCGATCCGGTGGTCGAACCCGTCGATACAGCCGAGCCGGCCGCAGAACCCGCAGCCGATCCGGCCGCAGAGCCCGTCGAGTCGGCGGAACCCACCGATGCCGCGCCCGCGGCCGACCCCGCCGCAGAGCCTGTCGAAACCGCCGATGCGCCGTCGATCCAGGAACTGCTGACCGTCGATGGTTTCGACTATGACAAGGTGGTCGACTACATCGACAACTCCGAGCTGGGCGAGCTGAAGAAGGTCAGCGCCAAGGCCGCGGTAGAGGCTGTCCGGGACAACCCCGAGATCACCCAAACCGCGCTGGACCAGATCAAGGTTCTGCTGGGTCTCGAAGAGTAAGGTCCGTATCCCCCGAAACGCAGAAGGGCCGCCCGATAGAGCGGCCCTTTTGGTTTGGTGCGCAACTGTCTGCAGACATCCTGGGCATCGGCATTCGATGTCGCGTAAATGCGCCGCGAAAGCGGCCCTTGGGCTGGTGGATCTTGGATGGCCGTTCCGCGTGGTCTATCGTGGCCCGGACGTCGTTGCCGAGGCTTCGAGAACAATCGGGCGTCCAGGATCGCATCAAGGATAGACAGATGAAGTTTCGCTTTCCCATCGTCATCATCGACGAGGATTTCCGGTCCGAAAATACTTCGGGCTTTGGAATTCGTGCTCTTGCCGAGGCGCTCGAGAACGAGGGGTTCGAGGTTCTGGGCGCCACGAGTTACGGCGACCTGTCACAGTTCGCACAACAGCAGAGCCGGGCGTCGGCTTTCGTCCTGTCGATCGACGACGAAGAATTCAGCCCGGGCCCAGACCTCGACCCGGCCGTTCTGAACCTGCGAAACTTCATCGAGGAGGTCCGCGCAAAGAACGAAGACGTGCCGATCTATATCTACGGTGAGACGAAGACATCACGGCACTTGCCGAATGACGTCCTGCGCGAACTGCACGGTTTTATCCACGCCTTTGAGGATACACCTGAATTCGTCGCCCGTCACATCATCCGGGAAGCGAAGAACTATCTCGAATATATCCAGCCCCCCTTCTTCAAGGCACTTCTCGATTACGCCGAAGACGGGTCGTACTCATGGCATTGCCCGGGGCATTCCGGCGGGGTCGCCTTCCTGAAATCGCCCGTGGGGCAGATGTACCACCAGTTCTACGGTGAAAACATGCTGCGCGCCGACGTCTGCAACTCGGTCGAGGAGCTGGGGCAACTGCTGGACCATAACGGCGCCATCGGGGCGTCGGAAAGGAATGCGGCGCGGATCTTCAACGCCGACCATTGCTTTTTCGTGACCAACGGCACCTCGACTTCGAACAAGATGGTCTGGCACCACAGCGTCGCCCGGGACGACGTCGTGCTGGTGGACCGCAATTGCCACAAGTCGGTCCTGCACGCGATCATCATGACCGGAGCGATCCCGATCTTCCTCAAGCCGACGCGCAATCATTGGGGCATCATCGGTCCCATTCAAAGATCCGAGTTCGAGCCGGAGGCGATCCGGGCAAAGATCCGGGCTAACCCGCTGCTGGAGGGGCTCGATGCCGATACGGTAAAGCCCCGCATCCTGACGCTGACGCAATCGACCTATGACGGTGTTCTCTACAATACCGAAGTGGTGAAGGACCTGCTCGACGGGTATGTCGAAACGCTTCACTTCGACGAGGCCTGGCTGCCCCATGCCGCCTTCCACCCGTTCTATGGTACCTACCACGCGATGGGCCGCCAGAGGCCGCGCACGAAGCATTCCGTGACCTACGCCACCCAGTCGGTTCACAAGCTTCTGGCCGGCATCAGCCAGGCGAGCCATATCCTCGTGCAGGATTCCGAGGAAACGAAGCTCGACCGCCACCTTTTCAACGAATCCTACCTCATGCACACGTCGACAAGTCCGCAATATTCGATCATCGCGAGCTGCGATGTCGCGGCGGCCATGATGGAGCCGCCGGGTGGAACGGCGCTGGTCGAAGAAAGCCTGCTGGAGGCGCTCGATTTCCGGCGTGCCATGCGCAAGGTCGACGCAGAATATGGCAATGACTGGTGGTTCCAGGTCTGGGGGCCGGACGAACTGGCAGAGGACGGGATCGGGCGGGCAAAGGACTGGGAGCTGAAGAAGACCGACAGCGATGCGGTCGAAAGCTCGGGCGAAGACGCCTGGCACGGCTTTGGCGACATGGCCCGCAACTTCAACATGCTGGACCCGATCAAGGCGACGATCATAACGCCCGGGCTCAACATAGATGGTCGGTTCGAGGACACAGGCATCCCGGCCTCGATTGTCTCGAAGTACCTTGCCGAACATGGGGTCGTGGTCGAAAAGACCGGTCTTTACAGCTTCTTCATCATGTTCACCATCGGCATTACGAAGGGCAGGTGGAACACGCTTCTCGCCGCGCTTCAGCAATGCAAGGACGACTATGACCGGAACCAGCCGCTCTGGCGTGTCATGCCGGAGTTCTGTGCCAAGCAGTCGCGGTACGAACACATGGGGCTCAAGGACCTGTCCCAGCATGTGCACGAACTCTATGCGAAATATGACGTGGCCCGGCTGACGACCCAGATCTATACCAGCGATCATCATCCGGCCATGTCACCATCAGAAGCCTTTTCCCACATTGCGCGCAGGAAGACCGAGCGGGTCGGGATCGACGAGCTCGAAGGTCGTGTGACCACGAGCCTCGTCACCCCATATCCGCCCGGTATCCCGCTTCTCGTTCCCGGCGAGATCTTCAGCACGGAGATCGTGGACTATCTCCGCTTCAATCGTGAGTTTTCACGCGAGTGCCCTGGCTTCGAGACTGACATCCACGGCCTCTTGCAGGAAACGGACAAGAACGGCGAGGTCAGGTACTTCGCCGACTGCGTCGCAGAGTGAACAGAAAATCGGCGCGCCGGGGGGCGTTCTTGTGCGACAGGCGGCTTGCGGCAATCTCGTCGTGCCGTTCCCGCGTGTCGCAGCCCCCGTCTGCGGTCATGGAGCCGTTTAGGATCGAGTGGGAATTGATCAACTATCCCGCCACGGATGCCGCTGCCGGGCGCGCTGTCGTCTCAATCAGACCTTCAAGGCACCCGTTCGTGGTCTTGTGCCTCTGTATCGCACAACAGTCTATCGCAATGCAGAAGGGCCGCCCGATGGGGCGGCCCTTTCGCGTTCCAGTGCCGCGCTTTCTCAGTCGAGAAAGGCCTTTTCGACAACGTAGTGCTTGGGGTCGGAGTTCGCCCCTTCTTCCAGCCCGTATTCCTCGAGCATTTCCTTCAGTTCGAGGTTGAAGGCCAGGTTGCCGCAGATCATCGCCCGGTCGGTCTCGGGGGTCAGCGGCGCCACGCCCAGATCCTCGAACGCCTCGCCCGAGCGCATCAGGTCTGTGATGCGGCCCATCTTGGCGCTCTCTTCGCGGGTGGTGGTCGGGTAGTACTTGATCTTCTTCCAGAAGCCTTCGCCGATCACCTCGGCCAGGAGTTCGTCGGTCTTGAGGCTCTCGATGATCTCGCGGCCATAGGTCAGCTCGCCGGCCTCGCGGCAGGTGTGGGTGATGATGACCTCGTCGTAATCCTGGTAGGTCTGCGGCTCGCGCAGCAGCGACGAGAAGGGCGCAAAGCCGGTGCCGGTGGCAAAGAACCACAGCCGCTTGCCCGGCAAGAGCGCGTCATGGACCAGCGTGCCCACGGGCTTGGGGCGCAGGATGATCTGGTCGCCCGGCTTGATGTGCTGCAGTTTCGAGGTCAGCGGGCCGTCCTGCACCTTGATCGAATAGAACTCCAGTTCCTCGTCCCAGGAGGGGGAGGCGATGGAATAGGCACGAAGCAGCGGTTTCTGCTTGCCGGTCTTGGGATCGGGGTCGCCCATCAGGCCGATCATGACAAACTCGCCCGAACGGAACCGCAAGCTCGCGGGGCGCGTGCAGCGGAAGGAAAACAGCCGGTCGGTGTAGTGCTTGACCTCGGTCACGGTCTGGGCGTCCGGCACGGCAAGGGTGCGGGGCGCGCGGGCGGGCTCGGTTGCGGTGGCGTCGGTCACGGGGCTCATCTCTGTCATGTCGTCCTGCCGGCTAGGTAAACCGGCACCTCATATCTAGCTTTGATCTGCATCAGGTGAAAGGCGGCGCAAGGGCGCGGGCCGGGATTGCCCCGGCCTGCGCCCGATAACGTCGCGAAATGCGTCAGGCGGTGCCGCGCATCCGTGCCTGGTAGTCATGGGCTTGCCAGTCGGCGCGGAACACCCATTGGTCCTGCGGCTGGCGTTCGGCCAGCGCCTCGTCGATCTCGACTTCGTCGAAACCGGCGCGCCGGGCCATCGCGTATTGATCCGCGATCACATGCCCGCGCGCCCGCAGGCGGCCCTTGTATCCCCGCAGGCGCAGCAGCCGCGCCAGGGTAAAGCCGCGCCCATCCGCAAAGCTGGGAAAGTCGATCCGGATCATGCCGGTGTCGTCGTCGAAGGCGAGGCTTTCGGGGGCGGTATCGGACGGCAGGTCCTGGGCCGCCGGGCCGTCGAAGTCGCCGTTCCAGTCCTCGGCGTGAAAGCCGTCGTCGCGCACGATGATCGTCATGCCTTTTCTCCTTGTGTCTCGCCGCCTCTGACGGCGCGGCCATCCACGAAATGGATGCCGCATTCTTCCTTGTCCTGCCCGCGCCAGCGGCCCGAGCGGGGATCCTCGCCCGGCGCGACCTTGGACGTGCAGGGTTGGCAGCCGATCGACGGATACCCCTGCGCCACCAGCGGATGCTTGGGCAGGCGGTTTTCCTCCATGTAGGCGCGCACGTCCTCGGGCGTCCAATGGGCCAGCGGGTTCAGCTTGATCCGGCCGGTGCCGTCTTCAAGCTCGAAGAACTCCAGCGCGGCGCGGGTGCCGGACTGGTAGCGCTTGCGCCCGGTGATCCAGCCGTCGTAGCCGTCCAGAGCAGCGTTCAGCGGCTCTGTCTTGCGCAGGGCGCAGCAGGCATCGGTGTCCGACATCCGCAGGGCGCCATAGGGATCGCGCTTGTCCAGCGTTGCCCGGTCGGTGCGGATGATCCGCAGGTTCTCCAGCCGCAGCCGTTCCGCGACCTCCTGCTGGTAGGTCAGGGTCTCCGCGAACAACAGCCGCGTGTCGATGAACAGCACCGGCGTCTTGCGGTCCACCATCGCAACCAGGTGCAACAGGGCCACGGATTCAGCCCCGAAGGAGGACACCAGCGCCAGTTGCCCGGCGTCGGGATCGCTGAGCGCGCCTTCCAGCACCGAGGTGGCGCTGTGGTGGCGATACCGCGCGTTCAGCGCCGCGACCCGTTCGGCGCGGTCGGTCATGTCCTGCCGCGTGCCCTGCG
The DNA here is from genome assembly GCF_028807275.1 of Mameliella sp. AT18. NCBI lineage: Bacteria > Pseudomonadati > Pseudomonadota > Alphaproteobacteria > Rhodobacterales > Roseobacteraceae > Antarctobacter > Mameliella sp. AT18. The sequence continues at coordinate 11,658 of NZ_JARAMO010000034.1, read as the reverse complement.
CGGCAGGTCTGGACGGGGTGAAGGCGTTCATGCGCTCAGGCCGCCTCGGACCGCTTGTCGGCCTTCTCGCCGTAGAGCGCCGTCTTGAAGGGCGCCATGCCCAGACGGCGATAGGCCTGAAGGAAGGTTTCTTCGGCGCTGTCGCGGTGGTCGAGATAGGCCTCCACGATGCGTTCGATGGCCGGAACGATTTCCTCGGCTGAAAAGCCGGGGCCGGTGCGGTCGCCCAGGGCGGCGGTTTCGGTGTGGTCGCCGCCAAGGGTGATCTGGTAGTTCTCCACCCCCGCACGGTCCAGACCCAGGATGCCGATGTGGCCGACGTGGTGATGCCCGCAAGCATTGATGCAGCCCGAGATCTTGATCTTCAGGTCGCCGATCTCGTGCTCGATCTTCAGCTCGTCGAAGCGCGTGGCGATCTCCTGCGCGATCGGGATCGAACGGGCGGTCGCCAGGGCGCAGTAATCCATGCCGGGGCAGGCGATGATGTCGGACACCAGCCCGATATTGGCGGTGGCCAGCCCGTGCGATTTCAGTCGCGCGTGGATTTCCGGCAGGTCGTCCTTGTGGACATGCGGCAGGATCACGTTCTGCTCGTGACTGATGCGCAGCTCGTCGTGGCCGAACTCCTGCGCGATGTCGGCCATGACTCTCATCTGGTCCGCCGTGGCGTCGCCGGGCGTTTCGCCATGCGCCTTGAGGCTGATCTGCGCGATGGCATAGCCCTCGGCCTGGTGGTCCGACAGGTTGGTGTCAGCCCAGGCGCGGAAGACCGGATCGTTGTCATAGGCGCGGTCAAAGGCCGAAACAGGGCGTTTCGTGAACGAAGGCGCCGCGAAATGGGTCTTGATCGTCTCGAACAGGTCGAGGTCCGCGCCGTTGAAGGCGGCCTTGGTCTCGGCGAAGCGCGCCTCGACCAGGCGGCGGATTTCGTCGATGCCGTGCTCGTGCACAGTGATCTTGATGCGCGCCTTGTACTTGTTGTCGCGGCGGCCCAACAGGTTCCAGACCGAGACGACGGCCTCGACGTAGGGCAGCAGGTCTTCCTGGGGGACGAACTCGTTGATGATCTTGCCGATCATCGGCGTCCGGCCGAGTCCGCCACCGACCAACACGGCATAGCCGATCTCACCATCCTTTTCGACGATGCGGATGGCCAGGTCATGCGCGGCGGTCACGGCGCGGTCGTTGGGCGACCCGGTGACGGCGATCTTGAACTTGCGCGGCAGGAACTGGAATTCCGGGTGATCGGTCGACCACTGGCGCAGCAGTTCCGCCACCGGGCGCGGATCGGCGATCTCGTCGGCGGCGGCGCCGGCGAAGTGGTCGGCGGTCACGTTGCGGATCGTGTTGCCCGAGGTCTGGATGGCGTGCATCTCGACCTCTGCCAGCGCGTCCAGCATGTCCGGCACGTCCTGCAGCTTTGGCCAGTTGTACTGGATGTTCTGCCGCGTGGTGAAATGGCCATACCCCTTGTCCCAGCGCTCGGTGATATAGGCCAGCTGGCGCATCTGGGCGCTGTTCAGGGTGCCATAGGGGATGGCGACGCGCAGCATGTAGGCGTGCAGCTGCAGGTAGAGGCCGTTCATCAGGCGCAGCGGCTTGAACTCGTCCTCGGTCAGCGACCCGTCGATGCGGCGCTCCACCTGTGCGCGGAACTGGCGGTTGCGTTCCGCCACGAAAGCGGCGTCGAAGTCATTGTATGCGTACATCTGTCGTCTCCTTTGCGCCTCGGCGCGTGGGGTCGGAAATTCTTACAGCTCGGCCTGTTTGCCGTGCGCGTAGTTCGAAGGGCCCTTGCGGCGAAAAGCCTCGCGGAAATGCGTCGGCTCCGGCCCGTTTGCGCCCGGTTCCATGTCGGCGAGGTAGACGCCGACAACCTCCGCGTGCCGCGCGCTGGCCTCGACCAGCCGCAGCTGGGCGTGGGCTTCGTCGGTCAGCAGTTCCGCATCGCGCAGGTCCGCGCTCCAGCGGTCGTCGGCGGTCAGATAGACGACGTCGCCAGCGAGGAGGGCGTTTGCGGTGACGACTTTGGGTGTGAACTTGCGGGCCATTGATATGCCTCCTGATCGAAACTTGTGACGGGAAGGCCATCGCGCGGGGCGAGGCCGTAAAGCATGAGGGCGGGGCCGTCGAAGCTGGCCTCCGCGAGGTCGGTCGAAAGCCGGTCGAGCGTGGTGTCCAGCACCCGTTGGTCGGGGCGCGAGGCATTCTCGACCACGGTGACCGGGGTGTCGGGGGCGGCGCCGTGCATCATCAGCCGGCCTTGCAGGAAGTGCGCGGCGCGCTTGCCCATGTAGATCGCGGCGACCTCGCCGGGGCGGGCCAGGCTGCGCCAGTCGTGATCGGCAAAGCCCTGCATGTCATGGCCGGTCATCACCCGCGCCGAGGCATTGCGCCCGCGTTTGGTGATCGACTGGCCGATCGAGGCGACAGCGGCAGAGGCGGCGGTGATGCCGGGCACCACGTCATAGGAGAGACCCGCGGCCAGCACTGCCTCGATTTCCTCGTCCAGGCGGCCGAAAACGGTGCAGTCACCGCCCTTGAGCCGAACCACCTGCGCGCCTTCGAGGCCGTGCTTGACGATCAGCGCGTCGATGTCTTCCTGCCGGGTGGACGGGCCGAAACCGGTCTTGCCCACGTCGATCATGGTGGCCTCGCGGCGGGCCAGTTCCAGGATCGGCTGCGGCACCAGCCGGTCGTGGATCACCACGTCGGCGGCATCCAACGCCTTGCGCGCCTTCAGCGTCAGCAGGTCTGGGTCGCCGGGACCTGCGCCGACAAAAGAGATATGGCCGGGGCGCTGATCGCGCTCAAGGTGACGGGTCAGAAGGTCGTCCAGCGCCTGATCAACCGCTTCCTCACCCTGGGTGATCGCGCGGGGGCCCGCGTTGAAATAGTAGTCCTGCCAGAAGTCGCGGCGTGCGCGGCCAAAGGGCAGGGCCTCTGCCATCTTGCGGAACGTCTTGCCGATGCGCGCCAGCGTGCCCAGCGTCGCGGGCAGGCGCTCTTCGAGGTCGGCCTTGATCGCGCGGGCCAGCACCGGGGCCGCGCCCTCTGTCCCGATGGCTACGGTCACCGGATCGCGGTCGACGATGGCGGGGGTGATGAACTGGCTGTCCTGCAGGTTGTCGACGACATTGACCAGCGCGCCCTCGGATCGGGCCAGCGCGGCTGCGCGCGCGTCCTCGACCGCATCCTCGTTGGCGCCGTAGAACAGGACGGCGCAAAGCGTGTCGCCCGGTTCCAGCGCACGGGGCACCAGGGTCAGGACACCTTCGGCGGCCCAGGTGATGATCTGACGGTCGGGTTGGGCGGCAAAGACGGTGATCTGCGCCTCTGTCTTGAGGAGCAGGCGCAGCTTGGCCAAAGCGGCATCGCCGCCGCCGGAAACAATCACCCGCCGCCCGGCGAGATCGAGAAAGATCGGGAAGTGCTGCACTTCGGAACTCCTTGCGTCTGCCTTTGATAATAGGAAATTGTCCCCCGTTTTGCCTATGGGGCTGGGAAAGTAAGAACGTATGTTCTACAAGGTCAATGTCGGTGGAGGAATGTTCCAATACTGGCCGAGAGGGAGAACAGCCGTGAAGATCGACGACACGGATCGGAAAATTCTTGCGGAACTGCAGCGCGATGCAGGGCAGTCGCTGGACGAGATCGCCAAGAAAGTGGGCTCTTCCAAGACCCCTGTCTGGAACCGGATTCGCAAGTTGCGCGAGGGCGGGGTGCTGGGTCAGCAGACCGTTGTGCTGGACGCCGAAAAGCTGGGGTTCGAGGCGACGTTCTTTGTCCTGATCCGAACGTCCGAGCACGAGGCGGACTGGCAGGCAAAGTTCCTCAAGGCCCTGCGCGAACGCCCCGAGGTGCAGGAGGCGCACCGGCTGGCGGGCGACATCGACTATATCCTGAAGGTGCGGGTGAAGAATGCCCGCGCCTATGACGTATTCTACCAGGCGCTGATTTCAGAGGTGAAGGTGCACAACGTCACCGCGCTCTTGTCGATGGAAGAGATCAAGGCGACGACGGCGTTGCCCTTGTGACCACGGGCGCTTGGCCTGCGTCACAATGTGCTGACCCGCAGACGTTTCAACCCGTGAAAATGATAGAGGTTGGCGTACTGCGGCGGTTCGGCCAGGCGCAGGGCGGGCAGACGCTCGAACAGGATCGGCAGGGCGATTTGCAGCTCCAGCCGGGCCAGCGGCGCGCCGACACAGAAATGCAGACCGGCGCCGAAACTGGTGTTGGCGCTGATCGGGCGCGCTGGATCAAAACGCGCCGGGTCGGGCCATACCCCGGGGTCGCGGTTGGCGGCGCCCAGCAACAGCGCCACCTGGTCTCCGCGCCGGAAGCGATGCCCGAAAACCTCCACCTCTTCATAGGCGTAGCGCGTGAACATGTGCAGCGGCGGGTCAAAACGCAGGATCTCTTCGACCGTGGTGTCGGCTGACGCCCGCGTGATACCCAGCCCGCGGTCCAACAGGCACTTGATCCCGTTGCCAAGCGTGTGCACCGTCGCCTCGTGGCCCGCGTTCAACAGCAGGATGCAGGTGGTGATCAGTTCCTCGGTCGAGAGCTTCTCGCCATCCTCCTCGGCGGCAATCAGATGCGTGATCAGGTCATCGCCGGGCTGGCTGCGCCGGGTTTCGACATAGCCCTTGAGGAAATCCGAGAACTCCTGCGCCGCGCGCGCGGCACCATCCTCGATCGCGCGGTCGCGGCGGGCCTGGTAGATGGCGACCATCGCGTTCGACCAGGCCAGCAGTTGATCCGCCTGGGCCTCCGGCACCCCCAGCAGGCGGCAGATCACGATGACCGGCAGCGGCTGGCAAAAGCCTGTCAGCAGGTCGCAGTCACCCTCGGGCAGGCGGTCGATCAGGTCATTGGACAATTGCGCGATTTCTGGCCCCAGCGCCTTGATCCGGCGCGAGGTGAAGGCGCGCAGCACCAACCCGCGCAAACGGGTGTGGCGCGGCGGTTCCAGTTCCAGCATGGAATGCGCCTCGACCGCGTAGAAGGGCGCGAGATGCGGCGGGATCGCGGGGGCCTGTTCCGGCGGGATCTCTCGCCCGAAACGGCGGTCGCGCAGGAGTGCGCTGACCGCCCGGTGCGAGACCGCGCAGGGCATCGCGTAGTCCTCCCACCAGGCGAGGTCGTCGGCGCTGCGCAGGCGTTCGTAGAACGGGTAGGGGTCCTGGACGAATCCGGCGTCGGTCGGGTCTTGGGAAAATCGCTGCATGGGGGGATGCTTGGCCCGTCTTGGCAGCACTGGCAAGAGGGGTCTATGATCGTTGGCCATGAGAGACAGACCCACAGCACGCGCGCCCATCGTCGGGCTTTTCCTGGCCGCGGTCGCTGGCCTGGGCTGGATCGTCTGGACAACCAGCTACGCCGAGGCCCTGCGCCAGGTCGAGGCACAGGGCCGGTCTGACCTGAGACTGGCCGCCGACCGGCTGGTGACCGGGTTGCAACGCTACCGGTCGCTTGCGGTGTCGCTCGCCGATCATCCTGCGCTGACCGCGCTGCATGCAGAGGGGGACCGGGCCGCGGCAGAGGCGGTTTTGTTGCGCAACCTGGACCAGACCGGCGCGCTCAATGCCTTTTACGCCGACCGCAATGGGCGCGTTCTGGCCTCTGCCCAAGGCGAAGTGCCTGTCGATCTGGCGGCGCAGCCCTGGTTCCTGCGGGCGGTGAACGGCGCGCTGGGGGCAGACCGGGGCATCAGCGCAGCCGCCGCACGGCGGGCCTATTTCCACGGTGTTCCGAGTTTTGGTCCGGACGGCAAGGTGCGGGGTGTGCTGGTCCTCGTGGCCGACATCGAGGCGCTGGAATGGGAGTGGAGCGGTTCGCGCCCCTCGGTCTTCTTTACCGACGCGTTGAACCAGGTCTTCGTCACCAACCGGTCCGAACTGCTGTTCTGGCAGCGCACCGACCGGGCGATGATCGGTCCCGGGGGCGAGGTCGTCGATGTCCATGCGCGTATGGTCGGCGAACACGAGGTTTGGCACCAACGTCTCAGCCCCTATGTCCCGCGTGCGGCCCTGCACCTTGTCCAGCCGCTGCCGGTGATCGGCCTGACCGGCGAGGCACTGGTGGACGTCGGGCCAGCGCGGCGGCTGGCCTGGTTGCAGACCGCCGTGGTGGCGGTGCTCTGCCTCTTCTTCGGCTCGCTGCTGTTCCTGGCAACAGAGCGGCGGCGCGCGCTCAGCATCGCCAATGCACGGCTGGAAGGCCGGGTCAGGGACCGGACGCAGGACCTGGAACAGGCGAACACGGCGCTGCGGCGCGAGGTATCGGAACGAGAAGAGGCTGAGGCCGCGCTGCGCCGGGCACAGGCGGAACTGGTGGAGGCAGGCAAGTTGAGCGCCCTGGGCCAGATGTCGGCAGGCATCAGCCACGAGCTGAACCAGCCGCTGATGGCGATCGGGCAATTCGCCGAAAACGGCGCCGCCTTCCTGGACAAGGGCAAGCCGGAGAAGGCGCGCGCCAACCTCGACCGGATCGCCGGGCTGGCGGCGCGGGCGGCACGGATCATCAAGAACCTGCGCGCCTTTGCCCGCAACGAGGCAGAGCCGATGGGCAAGGTCGACGTGGTGGCGGTGCTGTCCTCGGCGGTGGAGATGACAGAGGCGCGGTTGAAATCCGACGGCGTGACGCTGCATTGGAACCCGGCAACCTGGCCCGCGCCGATCTGGGTCATGGGGGGCGAGGTGCGCCTGGGTCAGGTTTTCGTCAACCTCATCAACAATGCGGCCGATGCCATGGCGGGGCAGGAGGTCAAGGTGATCGAGATCACGCTGGTGCTGGGCGACAGGTTGGTGGTGCGGGTGCAGGACAGCGGGCCGGGCATTGCCGATCCGGACAAGGTGTTCGAGCCGTTCTATTCGACCAAGCAAGTGGGCGACGGCATGGGGCTGGGCCTGTCTATTTCCTACGGTCTGGTGCAGAGTTTCGGCGGCCGCATCCGCGGCGCCAACACGGAAGCCGGGGCGCTGTTCACGGTCGAGCTGGATTACTGGCGGGCGGAGATGGCCGCGTGAGGACGATGGACGACGCTTGTCCCGTCCTGCAGACGGAACCTCGCCCCGCCCACCGTCCCTTGGGAGGCCGGACATGATGGTCAGCCGCGTGCTGCTGGTCGATGACGATGCCTCGGTTCGCGAGGCGCTGGGGCAGTCCCTGGAACTGGCGGATTTCGACACGCTGACCGCCGGGTCTTTTGTCGAGGCCAAGGACCGGATCCGTCCCGATTTCGACGGGGTGATCGTCTCGGACATCCGGATGCCGGGGCGGGACGGCTTTCACCTGCTGGACTATGCGCACCAGCAGGACCCGGAACTGCCGGTCATCCTGCTGACTGGCGAGGGCGACATTCCGATGGCGGTGCGGGCCATGTCGCAGGGGGCCTTCGACTTTCTGGAAAAACCCTGCAGCCCGGCGGATTTCACGGCCGTCGTGCGCCGGGCCCTGAAGACGCGCGGCCTGGTGCTGGAAAACCGGCGGCTGAAGGCCCAACTGGAAACCGGCGATCCGGCTGCGCGGCTGATTTTCGGCATTTCACCTGCGGCGGAACGCTTGCGCGCCCGCGTGCGCATGGCCGCGCGCGCCGGGACAGAGGCCCTTGTGACAGGTGCGCCCGGCACCGGCATTTCCAAGGTGGCCGAGGTCATTCACCTGGCCTCGCCCCGTGCCAAGGCACCGTTCCAGAAACGCGCCGCATCGGGGCTGGACCGGGCCGAACTGCAGGCCCTCTGGCAAAGTTGCGCCGGTGGGTCGCTGTTCCTCGACGGGATCGGCGGGCTCAGCCAGGACACGCAACTGGCCCTGATCGACCTCATGGAACAGGGCGACACGGTCCTGATCGGGGGCAGCACTCAGGACTTGTCAGTAGCGGCGGAAAAGGGCGAGATGTCCAGTGACCTCTACTACCGGCTCGAGGTCTGCCAGGTCCGTATTCCTTCGTTGTCGGAACGCCCCGAGGACATCCCGGTGTTGTTCCGTCACTATGTCGCCCAGGCCGCCGAACAGGCCGGCCTTGCGCCGCCGGAGATTACCGAGGACCTGATCTCCAGCCTGATGGCGCAGGACTGGCCGGGCAACGCCCGCTCACTGATGAGCACGGCCATGCGCTTTGTGCTGGGATTAGGCGACGTTGCTGCGCCGGAGGGCAGCCTGGGGCTGGCCGAGCGCATGGCTCAGGTCGAGCGATCCCTCCTGATCGAGGCGCTGCGCAAGAACGAGGGGCAGGCACGGCTTGCCGCCGAGGCATTGAAGCTGCCGCGCAAGACCTTTTACGACAAGCTCGCGAAATACGGGCTGAAACCCGAGACCTACCGCGCCTGATGGCGAGTCGCGCCGAAGGGCAGGGGGATTCGCAATCTGCCCGGCAACTGTGCGGATTTCCGCACAGCGAGCGGAAACAGCTGTGCGGAGAATCGCACGACTCGCGGCTCTAGGATGCCGGTTTGGCGAGGAGTTGCATCGTAACAATTGGAATTTGTTTCAGAAAATCGGTGTGGAGGAGTTTCCGATCACGCGCTCTTGATCCGATTCGGAACAGGCGGCTTTCTAAGCGGCATCCGGCGCCTCGAGGAGGGGCGCCGCGAAACTTGCAAAACGTATCTGGGAGGATACCCATGAAAAAGTTTCTGATGACCGCCGCGGCGGCAGCCCTTGTCGTGACAGGTGCCACTGGCGCCCAGGCCGCCTGCGACGAGGGTGAACTTGTCATCAAGTTCAGCCATGTCACCAACACCGACCGTCACCCCAAGGGCATCGCCGCCACCCTGCTGGCCGAGCGCGTGAACGCCGAGATGGACGGCAAGGCCTGCATGGAGGTCTTCCCGAACTCGACCCTCTACAACGATGACCAGGTGCTGGAGGCGATGCTGCAGGGCGACGTCCAGCTGGCCGCGCCCTCGCTGTCGAAATTCGAGCAGTTCACCAAGCAGTTCCGCATCTTCGACCTGCCGTTCATGTTCAAGAACATCGAGGCCGTCGACGGGTTCCAGAACTCCGACACCGGTCAGAAGATGAAGGAATCGATGACCCGTCGCGGTCTGCTGGGCCTGGCCTTCTGGCACAACGGCATGAAACAGATGTCGGCCAACAAGCCGCTGGTTGATCCGGGTGACGCCGAGGGGCTGAAGTTCCGCGTGCAGAACTCCGAAGTGCTCAAGGCGCAGATGGCGGCCCTGGGCGGCAGCCCGCAGCCGATGGCCTTTTCCGAGGTCTACGGTGCGCTGCAGACCGGCGTCGTCGACGGACAGGAAAACACCTGGTCCAACATCTACGGCCAGAAGTTCTTCGAGGTGCAGGACGGCATCACCGAGACCAACCACGGTGTGATCGACTATCTGGTCGTGACCAACGTGGACTGGTGGGAAGGCCTGGACGCGGACGTGCGTGACCAGCTGGCGACCATCATCGCCGAGGTGACCGAGACCCGCAACGCAGAGAGCTTCAAGGTTAACCAGGAAGCCAAGCAGGCCATCATCGACGCGGGCGGCACCGTGCGCGAACTGACGCCTGAGCAGCGCGCGGCCTGGGTCGACACCATGAAGCCGGTCTGGGACGAGTTCGTGAAGGACGTGGGCCAGGACAACATCGACGCAGCACAGGCCATCAACAACGGCATGTAATGGCCTGAGCGCCGAATGCCCGGCCCCCGTGATAGTATGGGGGCCGGTTTTTTTGTACCCGAAACCGGGGCAAGGAGGGGGACCATGTCATCTCATAATCCGCCGAACGGGATGTTCGGACGTTTCATCGACGAACTGGAAGAGACGGTGATCGCGCTCATCCTTGGCGCGATGACGATCATCACTTTCATCAACGTCGTGCTGCGCTACGGCGTGAACAGCAGCTTCGGTCGCTGGCTCGAGGACCTGCTCGGCGTCGACCTGCCCGGTGGCCTGATCTGGGGGCTGGAGGCGACCTCGTTCCTCTTTGCATGGCTGGTGCTGTTCGGGGTCAGCTACGCGGTCAAGAAGACCGCCAACCTGGGCGTGGACGCGGTGCTGAACGTGGTTTCCGCCCCGACACGCAAGGTCATGACCCTGATCGCGGCGGCGGTCTGCATCGGCTATGCCTTCCTGCTGCTCAAGGGCGCCTGGGACTACTGGGCCAACTTTGCCAACCTGCCGCAGACCACGGGCCGCTGGTTCCCCACCGGGTTCGAGGAGATGGGCCGTACCTCTTACCGCTCCTGGTACGAGGTGATCGACATCCCGATGCCCGAGTGGCTGCGCTTTATCGAACCCTGGATCAACGAGGGCGAAGCCTATGAAAAGATCCCGCGGTTCATCCCCTACGTCATCCTGCCCTTCGGCGCGCTGCTGCTGTTTTTCCGGTTTATCCAGGCCACCTTCCGCATCTGGCGCGGCGAAGCCGAGAGCCTGATCGTCAGCCACGAAGCCGAAGACGCGGTCGAAGACGTCGCGCACATGAACAAGGACTGATCCGATGGATGTTGTCATTCTCTTTGGCATGGTGATCGGCCTGATGCTGATCGGTGTGCCGATTGCCGTCTCGCTCGGGTTTTCCTCGATCGTCTTCCTGCTGGTGCTCAGCGACACCTCGCTGGCCTCGATCGCGCAGAGCTTTTTCCAGGCGATGGCCGGGCACTACACGCTCCTGGCGATCCCCTTTTTCATCCTCGCGTCCAGCTTCATGTCGACAGGCGGCGTGGCGCAGCGGATCATCCGCTTTTCCATCGCCTGCGTCGGGCACCTGCCGGGCGGACTTGCCATCGCCGGCGTCTTTGCCTGCATGCTCTTCGCGGCGCTTTCCGGGTCCTCTCCGGCAACGGTGGTCGCCATCGGGTCCATCGTGATCGCCGGGATGCGACAGGTGGGGTATTCCAAGGATTTCGCCGCCGGTGTCATCGCCAACGCGGGCACCCTGGGCATCCTGATCCCGCCGTCGATCGTCATGGTCGTCTATGCGTCGGCCACCGATGTTTCCGTGGGCCGCATGTTCCTGGCAGGGGTCATTCCGGGCCTGATGGCGGGCACCATGCTGATGGCCACGATCCTGATCATCGCCATCATGCACGACCTGCCCAAGGGCGAATGGAAAGGCTGGGGCGAAGTGGCCGAGGCCGGGGGCGATGCGCTCTGGGGGCTCTTGCTGATCGTGATCATCCTGGGCGGCATCTATGGCGGCATCTTCACACCGACAGAGGCGGCGGCGGTCGCGGCGGTCTACGCCTTCGTCATCGCCACCTTCGTCTATCGCGACATGGGGCCGCTTGCGAACAAGGAAGGCGGGCCGAACACGCCGCTGATCCGCAAGCCCATCGCCCTGGTCACCGCCTTCTTCCACAAGGACACCAAGGACACGCTGTTCGAGGCGGGCAAGCTGACGGTTACGCTGATGTTCATCATCGCCAACGCGCTGATCCTGAAACACGTCCTGACCGACGAACAGATCCCGCAGCAGATCGCCTCGGCCATGCTGGACGCCGGGTTCGGCCCGATCATGTTCCTGGTGATCGTCAACGTGATCCTGCTGATCGGCGGTCAGTTCATGGAGCCTTCGGGCCTCCTGGTGATCGTCGCGCCGCTGGTCTTCCCGATTGCGCTGCAACTGGGGATCGACCCGATCCACCTGGGCATCATCATGGTGGTGAACATGGAAATCGGGATGATCACGCCGCCGGTC